>JAJZSC010000226.1 GCA_021849995.1 Bacillota bacterium
TTCTAGTATTTCTTCCAGGTATTTATTAGCCAATTCCTTAACAACTTTATTCCTCATCAAATCGCGCCTGCGCTTCCTGTAATAATAGTTCTTCTGTTTCCTTCGCAATTTGTTCGTCAATTATCTCTATTGCGAAGCCGGCATGAACCAATACATATTGACCGACTGCTAGCTCAGGAACCAGATGTGTTCCAACTTTTCGTTCATTTCCCATCATATCAACTGTTGCAATCATCTCGTCAAGTGACACAACTTTGGCCGGGATTGCTAGACACATTTTTTCGACACCTCACTTGCTATTAGTACTTGACCAAATGACAAACCACTATCTCCTGGTGGAAGATCCCGTGACCGAAGCACTTCTATCTCATTTGCTACGCAAATAGATATTACCCGCTCAGTAAGCAGCTTGTTCTGAAAGACCCCGCCGCTAAGGACCAAGGGACCTTTGCCGACTCCTAATCTCCTAGCAGTATCAACCATTACTTTAGCGATAGTCATATGAAACTTATATGCAATCTTCCCAACACTTTCGCCCTTTCCTAACTCCTTAATTATTTCTTCAAAGAGCTTCTTAACACCTAAGCTAAGAACATGATCATTCTCCAATACTTCTATCTCATACAATGAACTTATCTTTTGCTCGTCCTTGGCATTGAACCAATTTGTCGCTGTACTCTCCAGTTCGATCGCTGCTTGACCCTCGTAGGTAACAACATTACAAATCCCTAATAGTGCACTCACTGCATCAAATAGCCTTCCTGCACTAGAAGTCGGAAATACCTGTATTTCCTTTTCTATTTGATTATCAAGAATTCTCCTCTCTTCCTTTGTTAAACCACCCCACAGGAACTCTGTCTCCTCATCTATCCCTAACAAATATTTAACATAAGCATACGCAATCCTAAGAGGATACTTAGTCCCGGCATCCCCTCCCGGCAATGGCAAGTATTCTAAATGAGCTTTTCGCTCGAATTCTTGGGCATTACCAAATAAAAACTCAAATCCCCATATCCTGCCATCGACCCCATAACCTGTACCGTCACAGACGATCCCCAGTGCTTTCTCCGAATATCCGTGTTCACCTAATACGCTTACAAGATGGGCATGATGATGCTGAACAGGTACCTTTGGCAGATCAGTACTTTTGGCATAACGGGTTGTTTGATAATTTGGATGTAGATCATGAGAGATCACATGTGGTACAACATTTACAACACGCTGAAATGATTTTAACTCTTGTAAGAACCTTTGGAAGTTTTCATAACCTTCCAGATCTCCAATATACTGACTGACAAAAGCCCTGTTGCCCTGACTTAAGCAAAAACAATTTTTTAATTCTCCACCAACTCCCAGAATGGACTTTTCATAGTTTAAATTAATCTCTAAAGGCATTGGTACATAACCTCTAGCCCTTCGAAAAAAGACTGGTTGGTCACCAATTACTTGCAGAACAGAATCATCACAGGGATGGTATATTTCCCGGTCATGAAGGAGAATATAGTCAGCTATCCCTTTCAAACTCTCTAAAGCATCCTCATCTTTGTAAATCAACGGTCTACCGCTTAGATTCGCACTAGTCATTACTAAAAAATCGTAAGCACCGTCAAGTAACAAGTGATGCAGTGGAGTGTAAGGTAACATTATACCTAATGTATGTAGATTTGGGGCAATTCCGCTGGCAAGAGAACTTTGCTTCGTCTTCCTTTCCAGAAGCACTATAGGGGCTGCTGGACTGTTAAGCAATTCCTGCTCGAGTCCTGAAATATTTACTTCTTCAAGTGCTTTTTCAATACTCTTAGCCATTAAGGCAAAAGGTTTTAGTCCTCTTTCTTTGCGCTCCCGGAGTCTATTAACAGATTTTTCATTCTTGGCATCACAGACCAAATGAAAACCACCAAGGCCTTTTACGGCAACAATAGCCCCTTCAGCTAACTCCTTTATTCCTATTCCAGGTAGTTTATTACCATCTGAATCAATCAGTTGAACATAAGGTCCACATACGTTACACGCTACCGGTTGAGCATGAAATCTTCTATCAGCTGGGTCGTAATACTCTGAGGAACAATCCTTGCACATCGGAAAACTAGCCATGGTTGTTCTAACCCTATCATACGGGATATCTTGAATAATGGTATACCTCGGCCCACAATTTGTGCAATTTGTAAAAGGGTAAGCATATCTTCTGTTGTCGATAGTCCTTATTTCAGTTAAGCAGTCCGAACAAGTAGCAATATCAGGAGAAATTAAAACATCTTTGTTACCTGAATTGGCGCTTTGGCGTATTTCAAACGTAGAAAATCCTTCCGGCTTTACTTCTTCAGAATAACTATTTGTAATGCGGGACAATGGAGGAGCTTCGGCCAATAATCTTTGATAAAAATCAATTCCCTCACAACCTTCGGCATGAATAATTAATCCAGAAGTAGAGTTTTCTACCCACCCCTTTAGGTTTAGTTCACTTGCCAGTCTATAAACGAAAGGTCGAAATCCTACTCCCTGCACAATTCCTTTTAGATAGATTCTGTATGCCATATCTTGCAAACTATCTACCATCTTTCCATAGATTAATAGAAGAATACCTTGAAAATACTTTACCTCTATTTTATACGACATTATCAGAATTGTACAAGAAATGAGTCTAATATTAAAGGGTTTGAAGCATTTAATTCAAATTAAGTTTAATTAACCTTAATTAAACTTAATATTCAGACTTTTTGTAAAGGACTAGAAAAAGCTTGAGAAATAGGTTACAATCTAGATGTGAAATGCACTAAGTATCACGTTCACTAACTAGTGTGATACACTGGTTACCTTCTCATCTCACTCCTCCTCAATCTAACCCCTCTGCTCTGCGCCCAGCAAAAGTTGGGCTTTTTTTCTTTCTAATTTTTAATTGGTTAGAAAAATATAACGAATAATGGTGGACTACAATGGGCATTTTATATATGACCCACTTTTTTACCTTATTTTTATACCCAGCTGTATAATAAAGGAGGAAGGTTATATGAGCCGTAACAAGCCTGAAGTTCCTGAATCCGAAGCACAGTTGGACAAACTGAAATGGGAAGTAGCAGAAGAGCTCCATTTAGATGATGATATCCAGGAAAAAGGCTTTGCCAACATGACTACTCATGATGTAGGAAAAATCGGTGGAACCATGGTCAAAAAAATGATTGAATATGCCGAAGAACAGATGAAAAACGGTGCGGATATTACTGATTAAATGTGGCTGTTTTGAAGGTTAGAATTTCAAATCCAAATTTGGATGTTTGTGTAGGAATTTCGTGACGGCCAGCACGAGGTTTCTACAGCAAAAAGCGCCCTTACAATTGAAGGGACGCAATCAAAAGGGAGGCACTTGAACTGCCTCCCTTTAATTATTCTACCAACTGAACCTTTACACTTTCGCTAAGTATGTAAATTAAGCATGTGAATTATTGAATGCTTAGCCTTATCCAAATTCATTTTAGTGCCTCTTTGTTCACTAAATTATCGGGGAGCTTGCCGGACAATCCTTGTATCAAGTTATTGACAGCAGTTAATGCCATACGTCGTCTCGTATTTACAGAGGCGCTGCCTATATGAGGTAGGACTACGACATTAGGTAGACTTAATAAAGGATTGTTTATGGATACCGGCTCATGTTCAAAAACATCTAGACCAGCAGCCAAAATCAGGCCATTTTTTAACGCTTCATACAAAGCCATTTCATTAACAATTCCGCCTCTGGCAGTATTGATCAAAATTGCCTTCCTTTTCATAAGCTTTAATTCTGGCAAATCAATTAAGTTCTTGGTTTCTTCACTATATGGTGTCATCACACAGACAAAGTCGGATTCCTTCAGAAGCTCATTCAGTTCCCGGTACTGGATTCCTAGATCTCTTTCCTTTTCTTCACGTCTAGTTCTGCTATAATACATTACATTCATGTCAAAACCTTTGGCCCGTTTGACTAATGATTCCCCAATTCTGCCAAGCCCTATAATCCCTAGAGTTGAATTATGTATATCTTGTCCAGCCAACAAGAGAGGCGACCAAGTCCTCCATTCCCCTCTGCGTAAATATTGCTCAGCCTCGCCCATTCTTCGGGCTGTCATCATGAGTAGGGCAAATGTCAAGTCGGCTGTAGTTTCAGTTAACACTCCAGGAGTGTTGGTTACCATGATCCCGCGATTAGTAGCAGCACTAACATCAATATTGTTGTAACCAACAGCCATATTACTTATAATTTTTAGTTCTTTAGCAGAAGAAATTAAATCAGCATCAAAATTCTCTGTCAACAGACAAAAAACCCCTTTGACGTCAGTTATTTCTTTCTTTAGTACTTCTCTTGGCACTGGAATATTTTCTTCTGGCCAGATTTTTACTTCACACTCACTCCTGAGCAGATCAAGAATATCTTCTGGAATAATTCTGGTAACATAAACTCTAGGCTTCAATTTAATACCCCACTCTTCATCAAACTTTTAAGCTCCCTTAAAAGTATTTTAATTTTCCCTTTGCTTATTATACCTGTAGTTTCAATTATACATAAAAGTCTTCCTTACCACAAAATTAAATCCTTAAGCTAGGTACAATTGACCCAGATTATAACGATTAGATTTTAAACTACAATCTTTTATATGATTATTTGGTTGACAAGACTTCAAAGACTGTCAGATATCCAAAATATAAGCCGTTATAAACTATTAGGAATTAGGCATCCTATTAAAAAGGAACATATCTAAAGTTGGAGTGTTTAAGCATGAAGTATAAAAGTTTCAACTCTATGTTGGATGACGTTAAAAATAAAGGTCCCGTAAAGGTGGCGGCAGCAGGTCCTGCCAAGAAAGAAGTTCTCGAAGGGTTAAGGTTGGCTCAAGCTGAGGGAATTATTGAGCCCATATTAATTGGGGATTCGGGTTGGATATTTCAGCGTGCAAGAGAAGCTGGTTTAGATCTCAGCAAGGCTGAAATAGTTAATGAACCCCGTCTAGAGCTGCCCGCAGCGAATATTGCTGTTGACATTATTAATAACAATCGCGCAGATTTTATTATAAACGGTTATGTAAGAACTCAGCACATTTTACAGGCAGTTTCACGTCCGGAAAGAGGGTTAAGGACTGATCGAGCTTTAAGCATGTTAACAGCTATCGAGAGCCCAAAATTCTCTCATCTAATCTTTATAGCAGATACTGCATTTCATGGGTCTCCAAATAGTGAGATCAAGTTAGATATTCTCGATAATGCTATCAGTTATTTAACAGTTCTTAAAGTAGAAAAAATTAAAGTAGTCCTATTGTCAGGAAACAATGTAGCCGATGAACCTTCAACATTAAAAGCTCAGGAAATTTTTGCCAATTTGTCTCAGAAATACCCTGGGTTAATTGTGGAAGATTCGTTAAGCCTTGAGTCAGGATTTAATGCTGATCCAGATATCTTTCTAACCCCTAATGCTGATTCCGGTAACATCCTTTCTGAATCACTGGTCCATTTGACAAACGGGTCTATGGCGTCTATTGTGTTAGGCGCGCAGGTTCCTATTGTTTTAGTTACACCGAATAGTACTTCTCAAAACCTCTTTAACTCTCTGATTATGGCAGTTCGATTTCGCCAAGCAAAAAATACTTTCTAGAGCAATAATTTTTTAAAACAAATAACTTGTTGGATTTAAAAAATCTGGAGTATGAAAGTAATTTTAAAGGAGTACCATCACACGATGATACTCCTTTTTTAACTATCTTTTTCACTCATCCCTTTTCATTTCTTTAGCTAAGTGAATCGTACGCGGAAACGGTGAGTAATCTACCTCCATATGAAAATT
The DNA here is from genome assembly GCA_021849995.1 of Bacillota bacterium. Taxonomy (GTDB): domain Bacteria; phylum Bacillota; class Desulfitobacteriia; order Desulfitobacteriales; family Desulfitobacteriaceae; genus JAJZSC01. The sequence goes on from JAJZSC010000226.1 coordinate 5,807, forward strand.
GGGTGTTGGCCAGTTGAACCTCTCACGTTGTTTAAGGCGGAATGCTGAAGAATGCTTCTTAAGCTCAAAGCCAATTCCTGAATAAAGCTTTTTCGGGTCAATCGGTTCTACTTCAAGAACACCCGAACTCCTCGCCAGGCTCATGACTTCCAATCCTAGATCACTTCGAACCAGAAGAGCAGAACTTTTTTCTGATCCATCCGGTACCCAATAGTCCCCTACTGAGCTAGCCGCGCATTCTG
>JAJZSC010000227.1 GCA_021849995.1 Bacillota bacterium
TGAACTTTTTGCCTGTATCTTGCCAAATGTGTGACAATGCCCCCTGCCAAAAAGTATGCCCGGTAGGAGCCACATACACTGATGAGCGCGGAGTGGTACTCTTTATAGGTGTGTTTGTTCATAGGCTAATGCTGATGTTTCCTGCCTTTAACGCGATCCCTTTAAGCCTGAACCTTCCGGGTACTGGGGTAGAACACTGGACCTACCCTGTAGCGATAGGTGAATACAAAGAGGGTATAACGGTTTTTGCCAGATCATGGGCTTATAAGCCGTCTGTTATTGAGTGGTTGATAGCGCTGTTGCCTTTCGGGTTAGTGGTTTTTGTCACATCATTGGCTACCAGGCTGTACAGTTTCCTGCCTGAGGACAACAGTTTGAAAAAGTATGGTCTTAATTAAACTCCTACGGCTAAAACTGATGGGATTCCTGGGTAACTCTAATCTATCCAGATGGGTTTTACTATAGAAACATAATTGTTACTTCTCCTGAAAAAGATGGCGGGAAGAGTATTATAGCCACAGATCGGTATGGGCAAAAGGTTTATATAGAGTGTAAACTTTGGGACCCGAAAAGCTGGGAGAGAAATGTGGGGCTCCCGGAAGCTCAAAAACTTATTGGAGCAATGGTCGGTGATGGGGTCAAAAGAGGAATGATTATTACTTCTGCCGGATTTACTAAGGAAGCGAAAGAGTACATTTCAAGGATTAATGAGCGTGGGTACAGGATTGAAATGATTGATGGAGACAGCTTAATGAGTCAGTTGTATGACTTGAGGGAAGTGAAACTTAAAGAAATGATAGCATTAGGCTAGACACTCCTCTGCTATCATAACAGTTCACTGGACTGCTATGTACTTCGCAATTGCAGCTTGCCTACTTGTAGGTATTAATATTGTTTCCTCTCATTCGTTGTCGACTTTTAGAAAAAAGATTTATTAGAAAATTTTATTCGAAAAGTAATAAGGTGCTCTTAGCCTCAAGCATAAAGCTTGGGGCTCATTATTTTTTTCGAGTTTAATAGACTATCGACATTTTTGCTCTCATCTGCTGATAGGGATAATCCCTGATTTTTTTCGAACTGGTGTTCTACAGAGGCTCTATCTATGGTAAACTAAGGATGTAGAGTACTGGCTAAAGAAGATAACGATAGGTGTTCGTCATCAGTGAGGAGAGATAGGGATGCTTCGAGATTGTAAAGCCGGGGACAGGTTTGAAGGGACTGTTTTGGTGGCAGAATGGAAAGAAAGCCCTTTTAGGCAAAAAGCGGGTAGTTTTGTTACCTTGACTTGTCAGGACAAAACTGGTACGATGTCTGCTAAAATATGGGAGGTTCAAGCAGAACTAATCGGATGGTTAAATCAAGCTGACGTCTTTTATATTCAAGCTTCGGTAACTGAATACAAGGGACTTCTGGACCTGAATATTGACTTGATTCGTCCAGTTCCCACTGAAGAAGTAAATATTGAAGAATTGCTGCCTGCTTCCCCTTACAGCGTGGAAATATTAGAAGAGCGCACCGATAGTCTTCTAAGCTTGATCCAAAACCCTCAGCTTAAATGCTTATTGTCCAGAATTATTAACGAATCAGAATGGAGAGAGGCCTATAGAAAAGCACCTGCAGCGCTAAAAGTTCATCAGGCCTACTTGCGGGGGCTTTGGGAACATAGTCTTGGTGTGGCTGAGCTTGCTTTAAGCATCTCATTTCAGTATCCAGATGTCGATCGAGATCTATTGATTACAGGTTCTATGCTGCATGACATTGGCAAGATTTTTGAATACAGTTATGAAAGGGCCTTTGCTTTCACGACTGATGGAAGGTTACTTGGCCATATTATCATGGGTGTAGACTTATTAAGCCGTGAAATCTCTAAAATTGAAGGTTTTTCTACCGATTTGAGGACGAAATTGCTTCATATTATTACCAGCCATCATGGCCGGTATGAATGGCAATCTCCCAAGCGGCCGAAATGTATTGAAGCTGTCATAGTTCATTATGCTGATGCTTTGGAAGCAGAACTCTGGCAGTTCAATCAGGCAAAAAAGGATAATCCAACTGAAGAGTGGTCTCCTTACATCAGGAGTTTAGAGAGAAACGTTTATTTGGGGAGGGGAGAGAGATAAGCTTATATATCGGCTTGCTTTTGGCTTTTGTTGGAATACCCTTACTGTTGACATATCTCGTGTATTATCGAGCGAAACATAGCATTTTTGCAGTTCCATTGTTTTTTGTAGTTTTGACTATGGCCGTAACTATTGTTCTGGCCCTGACCTTCCGAGGGAATACCATAAGTGATAAAATTCGGCTCTTTTCATATAGTGATTCTCAGGCTTTAACGATTGCCGGGATCTTTTTGGTAGTTATTAGCTTAGGTTTTGCCTTTCTATTTAGGCTCATTATTTACATCCAGCGAAGACGGGCCGGGATAATAGCGAGGATCAAAAGCGAGGACTAACAGAAGGACTAATAGTTATTAATAGAAGCACTAGAAGCACTAGTAGTTAGGATTAATAGGAGTACTAATTATAAGGACTAACAATGAATCACTAGACGATAATTAACTTATAAAATTTGCAGTCGGTAGTGCCTATTTGGCGCTTCCGTACTTGCAACTTTCTAACGTACAGATTTACAAAGGTACGGAGGTTAAAAATATGATTGAAACTTTATTGGCTATTATAGCGGGTTTGTCAGCCCTAAATTTAATTCTCATGATCATATTATTAACAAAGAATTCGGATTCTAAATATCTAAAACTTGAAAACCGCTTTTCTTCTTTGGAAAGAGCTATTGAAAGAAACGAAAGGCTTGTTAATGAGCAAATAGCTATCAATAGAGAAGAGGCTAGCAATAATGCCAGACAGAGTAGGGAGGAACTTGGTAATACCCTCAAATCCTTTAATGATTCTTTGCTGACCCGGATGACTGAAATTGCTTCTCTACAAAAGAATCAGCTGGATATCTTTTCAGTACGGTTAAATACTTTAACTGGTTCAAATGAACAAAGGCTGGATAAGCTTAGAGAAACTGTAGAACAACGACTGAAGCTTTTGCAGGAAGACAATGCTCAAAAGTTAGAACAAATGCGGGCTACCGTAGATGAGAAATTGCATGCCACACTGGAACAGCGTTTGGGAGAATCCTTTAAACTGGTAAGTGAAAGACTTGAAATGGTACATAAGGGACTTGGCGAGATGCAGTCTTTAGCGACTGGGGTAGGCGATCTTAAGAGGGTGCTAACGAATGTTAAAGCTCGTGGGACCTGGGGAGAAATTCAACTTGGAAATTTGCTTGAACAGGTATTAACCGTAGATCAATACTCTGCAAATGTTCAAACAAAGAATGGAAGCAATGATAGAGTAGAGTTTGCGATTAAAATTCCTGCCCGTGATGGGGAAGACAGCTGGATTTGGCTGCCTATTGATGCGAAGTTTCCTTTGGAAGATTACCAAAGACTAGTGGAAGCACAGGAACAGGTCAATTTGCCGATGATCGAAGAAGCCGGTAAAGCTTTGGAGGCAAGGATTAAATCGGAGGCAAAATATATTAGGCATAAATATATTGATCCACCTAATACTACGGATTTCGGTATTCTGTTCTTACCTATCGAAGGTCTTTATGCGGAAGTTTTAAGGCGTCCTGGTTTGTGCGAAGCCTTACAGCGTGACTACCGGGTGGTAATTACCGGGCCTGCCACTATCGCAGCCTTTTTGAACAGTCTTCAAATGGGCTTTAGAACCTTAGCTATAGAAAAACGCTCCAGCGAGGTTTGGGCCCTGCTTGGAGCGGTTAAAACGGAATTTGTGAAATTTGGAGATATCCTGGAAAAGACTCAGAAAAAGCTGCAAGAAGCGTCAAACTCTATCGAAACTGCGGCCAAGAAAAGCAGGACGATTGAGCGGAAGCTGAAGAACGTGGAAGGGTTACCTGTTAGCGAGTCGTTAAACTTGATAGGACAGCTTGAAGATAACGAATATGAGGCAGTATAGCGAATTAGCGGCTAAAGTTACTCCATAAATTTAGAAGTTTATGCCGTTATTATAGGTTGCTAGTAATAGCATAACTGGTATGAGCATGGTTAGGAAGATAAGGTTAAGGGGAGAAGGAAATAAAACAAATAGCTTTATCGAAAAGACTATTTTGAGAGTAGTTTTTTTGTTTTAAAGGTTTAAGGAAAAGATTCTTCATAATACATATGAAAGAAGGTATACTTTGATGAAAAACTACGAAATAGCAGTTATCCCTGGAGATGGAATTGGAAAAGAAGTTGTTCCAGCCGCACTTAAGGTATTGGACACCATTGCTGATGTTCACGGAGGTATCAGTTTTAAATTTACCAGTTTTCCGTGGAGTGTTGATTATTATCTCGAGCATGGGAAGATGATGCCAGATGATGGAATCACAATCTTAAAAGGTTTTGATGCAGTATTTCTCGGGGCAGTTGGTGATCCTACTAGAATTCCTGATCACGTATCTTTATGGGGCCTGCTGATAAAAATTCGCCGAGAGTTTGAACAGGCTATCAATGTCCGACCAGCCAAGTCTTTTAAGGGGATAACCTCCCCACTACTTAATCCTAATGATTTTGACTTAATAGTTGTAAGAGAGAATAGTGAAGGGGAATATAGCGAGATTGGAGGCAGAATACATAGCGGAGAAGATGAAATTGCAATCCAAAACGCTGTATTTACTAGAAAAGGGTCGGAAAGGGCTATACGTTATGCCTTTGAGCTAGCCAAAAAAAGAAAAGGTCATGTGACTAGTGCGACAAAATCTAATGGGATTGTTTACTCAATGCCTTTCTGGGATCAAGTTTTTAACGAAGTGTCTAAAGAATATCCAGAAGTTAAAACTAATTCTAATCATATAGATGCGTTGTCTGCTTTTTTAGTGACCAAGCCACATACCTTTGATGTTATAGTAGCAAGCAATTTGTTTGGAGATATATTGACAGATATCGGTGGGGCTATTATGGGGAGTATTGGAATTGCACCTGCAGCAAATATAAATATAAATGGCAAGTATCCTTCCATGTTTGAACCAGTTCATGGTTCTGCACCAGATATCTATGGACGCGGGATCGCTAACCCAATTGGTCAGATATGGACTGCCAAAATGATGCTTGATTATTTTGGGGAATATGAGCTGGGGCGGAAGTTGTTGAAAGTAGTTGAGGAGGTTACTTTGTCTGGTATAAAAACACCGGATATAGGTGGAAGCGCAACTACCATGGATGTTGCTGATGAGGTATGTAAGCTAATTCGCAAAATAAGGTAACGTTTTAAACTTTTTCCCCAGTCTAATTGCCAACGTCTAATTGCCAACGCCTAATTGGCTTGAATGGACAATGGTGTTGGTATATAATAACTTAAGGAAGTATATAATAAATCGGGATGCCCAAACATCCCGGTTGTACAACTGGCCGCAGTGAGCGGCAGTGTTCTAAAAGAGCAAGAAGCTCCCTAGGGAAGGGATGGGCTACTTGCTCTTATCCATTCCTTTGACTATTATAACAGCTAAAGTAGCCAAGGAATTTGCCACCATCAACGCTTCATATACAGTCATAAGCTTCACCTCCTTTCGTAGGAGGATTGGCTGCCCACCCAGCCCTTTTCAGTTGTACAGCCTAATTATACTACAATTTTCCATATGATTGGACATGCCTCAAAGGGATTCTTCTCCAAGGCTTGTTTTGCATTGATTTTCAAGTTCGAAGGTTTGCCTCCGAATTGCAAAAAGGTTAGAATAATGTATGTATCCAATAATTAGTAGAAATCGAGTGGGGAGTGGGTATAATTTGGAGAATAGGCCGGAGTCAGATAAAAGTCCGGTAAAGGAGTATGAAAGAAGGGCTAGGCAGTATGGTAATGAGGTAAAACGGCTTGCTAAAACTGTAAATTTATTTAGCAATCTGCGTTTGCTAATCTTTGTGAGCGGATTTGGCCTAAGCTTTTATCTATACATGGCTAAGCTAAACTCATTTGGCACGTTAGTACTGTCACTCACTATAATTACATTTCTCTATCTC
>JAJZSC010000228.1 GCA_021849995.1 Bacillota bacterium
AAATGGAAATGTCTTAAACGATGGTGATTCTATAACAGTAATCAAAGATCTTAAAGTAAAAGGAAGTTCATTGGTGGTAAAAAAAGGGGTAAAGATTAAAAATATACGTCTGGTTGATGGAGATCATAATATTGATTGCAAAGTCGAAGGCATTGGGGATATGAAATTAAAATCTGAATTTGTAAAGAAGGTATAATTGTATTTTAACAGAAATCTATTGGTGATAATCTCGGTAAGAGTGCTGAAGTTAAAAGAGTGATAGGAGGTAGTTTTATGGGAGATAAGGTCCCGAAGAAGAAGGAAGAGAAGAAGAAAAAAGCTGAGAAAAATTCGATTGCCTCAACAACTACTTCAGTAGCGCCAGCAAAAAAGCCGAAAAAAAAATATTGATTTGAAACTGTGTAGAGGGAAACTGCATCTGAAAAAGGGAGATGCAGTTTTTTTTTTGTATTTCTGATTGGATTTAAAAACAATTTTTAATCCAATCAGGAGAATAGAGAATTGTATTAATATATATACTTGAAGCTTTTATAAGTAAGTTGTTAGTAGAGCCAATTATAGATGGAAAAACCATCGATAATATAGATTTGATAATAAGAATGTTATGCAAATTGATATCCAAGTAAAATACCATTTCCATTTTATATATTTTATGAGTTGGGTGTGTTTTTCAAGTATTACTTCAAAAAAAGTAATTCCTGAAGTATATACAATATAATGTGTTATTTGCTTTAGAATACTTTCTCCAAAAGGGTAAAAAAGATTAAAAAATACGCAAATGGAAGGGTAAGCGAAATACTCAAAAGTAAAGCTGGTTTTACACGCATTTTTAAAAAAACGAACGGGGTATTTAATTAAATTTTTTTCTACGATTACCAGACCCAGTATCCATGTAAGTAATTGTTTAAAGAAAAAAATAACATTAGCTTCCCGTATTTTTTCTTTGGGTACAAACAACAAAAGAAGTACAGTTAATATTATCCAAGTAACAATTAATATAAATCGTTCTAACATTGGGCAAAACCTCACTCAGCTACCATTCCCTTTAAAAAGGATAGATGGCTTGAACACCTCTTAATTATTTGATCGAGCAGAAACAGTGATATTCTAAGATTTTTACTATTGGTAAGTGAAACTTATCGTGATTTAGTTTTAAAGGTATCATAGAGTAAAAAACCTAGTACAAATAATGTAAAAATACCGACTACAAATAAAGAGTCCTTCATAAAAATTGCCCACCTTTTTTTCTTTAGTATTTCAAAACTTTAAACTAATATGACTCCGGAGTTTTTTTATATAATAAAAATCACAAAAACTTCCACTTACACCATTGGTTTTGATTATCCCCACAGTGTATCAAGATTTATCTGTTAATATGGCAATTAATGGGAACATGTTCATGATCATTTGCGTGTATGGTTAATCTTGATGGGGTTAAGTTTTTGGTCGAGGGCTTTTATAAACTAAAATGATTTATCTGCCTCTGGCTATAATCCGGGGACTGGGATCATAGGAGCTTATACCCATGTCTTTTTTTACTTTTTTACCGTTTTCCTCAATTACAATCCAGGAATGCACCGTAATCCCCTTAGAACCTTCATGAACTACTTTTTCGGCATCTTTTGGAAGTGAGGCATCATTAACATATTCCGTCCATGTTTCGGACTGGCTCAGGGTTTTATTTACCCAGCTAACACGGGGTGGTTTAGCAACGCCGTAAAAAGCCATGTATAGGGTATCACCGGTGTTTTTTGCCCAAATGAGAATCGGGCCATTTGTATTATTTCTGAATTTGAAATCCTTAGTACCGTATGATATTGTAGCATCTTGTCCCGGAGGCACATAAGGAACGGTCATGGAATGCGGGTGCCGCTCAATAATCTCCTGATTGGCAAGGATGGCCACATTGTAAATTACTGAAGCGATCTTGCATACACCACCGCCTACAGTTGAAACGATGTGCCCGCCACTATACATTGGTCCAGGCTTAAAGCCCCGTTGGGCGGAACGCCAGCCAATTCTAGCATTAAGGGAAAAAACATTTTCAGGTTTAACTATTGCCCCGCGCAAATAATCGGCGGCCTGGGAAATGTTATGGCGTTCATCAAGGATCGGATCGGGCAAGGTGGCCTGATAGCTAGCCATTAGTACCGGTGTGCCGGCTTCTTTTTGGGCTTTGACAAATGCAGGGTCCTTTTCCCATGGCAGGTTTATGCTGCTGTTTTTTCCGAGTCCAGTGCCTATTCCAGGTTTTTTTGTATCCCTTTGCAGTTGCACCGTTTCCTTTTCCGGCTGTTCTAGCTTTTTCGCCGGATTTCCAGCAACACACCCGACAACAAAAATTGCCAGCAATAGTACCGGCAGGATTTCAATACGGAACCTCATTTTATTGCCTCCATATTAGTCTAGATGTAGTTTGACCCTGTCGATTTTAATAAGTAACCGGCAATTTTATTCAACTGCCGAAGGTTCACTTATCAACCCCCTAAGATACATCGGCATTTAAAAAAAGCTGGATTTTTAAACATATTTTTGACCCCTCTAAAGTGTAAAGTTTAAATTATTATTTTCTAAAAGAAATATTATATTCGGCAAAAGGATTGTGATTTAAATGTGGAATTGTTCTAATGAAAGGGATGTTTTCTGATAGTTCAGGATGAGGCCAACTACTATTCCAGGTGAAATTTTCCTCTGTGTAACTTAAAGATTAGTAAAGGTTCAAAGCACAGACCCCACAACAAATAAAGATGCGGTATTGGAACTTCTGTTCCAATACCGCATCTTTATTTGTTTGTATTTGTCTATATCTATAATTTTATCGATAGCTGTTATTGGAGTAATCCCTCTATTTGCAAACTAGTCCATATTCCCCAACTTCTAAGGGATATTTTTATTCCAGTTTTAGCAGCGACAGCTTTTTTAGATACATATACCTTGATATTATCAATGAGATATTCATTATGTTTTTCAACTTCTAGAGGTTGACCTGCATACACGGCAGGTTCTTTAGTACAACCTCTTCAACCGCCGCTTATTCTCATTTCCAAGGTTATGCTTTCAGTCTTTTTGAGGATGTACTCTTGGGCTTCTTTCGAAATTTCAATAGGAATCAAATTAATCACCCCTCATTCTCAGACATTATACCCCCCAGGGTATAATGTCATTGTAACTCTGAAATCCAAGGATGTCAATTGTTTTCCCGATGTTGCATATACGTTTTTATTTAGAGGATATTGCTAATTTCTCACTTTTTATTTGTGTCGAGGGATATCCTTATGCTATTCCACATATCATCCGACACAAGCCCCAACCTCCAGAGAGCAATCCCACTAAGATTATAGCGCTTTGCAATACCGATTTTGTTCAATACACTCTCCGGCGTTTCACTGGGGGCTGAAATACCTAATATAAGTTTTTCTGGTGGCACTAAAGCTTTAGCCATTTCCACCGCTTCCATTTCTTTGCTCGTCGGTTCAGGCTTGGCTCCATAGTCATAGGCCATGACAATAATTTTGTCGGCCAGCTGACCAAGGGTACCGTAATCATATCCCTTATATGCGCTGTTCGGTGGGTGCAGGGTTAGAATAAGGGAAATGCCCTTTTCTTTCAGTAGTTCGGAAAGCTGACGGACAAAACCGGTAAAGTTTTCTCTTTGACTAATTATGCTGTTTTCGTTTCCCGACCAGCCCAGCCCCTCGATATCAATATTCACTCCATTGCATGAATTAGCCTCGTCTGCAATGGCTGCAGCAGCTCGGGATACCGCAGTACTGTTGGTTAGAAGACTGGATGCAGAACCGTCTCCGTCTGCCATGTGAACCACCATCTCGGTTTTCAGGTTATATTTTTTGGCAGCCTCCGTTACTTTCTCCCAATCCTCTGGCCTTTGCCATCCGGTATGGCTTTTGGTCAGTAGGACACCCTCTCTATCCAAGCTGTACCAACCCAGCGCAAGGTTGCTCACCAAGTCTGTGTTGCCCTGGGTGGTCTGGGGATAATTTATTCCAAAAAGGTTTGTCCAACTGCTGGTAGCGGAATCACCAAGGGCATAAAATCCAACGACAGTCATGGCCCTAGGGGGAGAGATTATAGTAACTGTTCTGGTGGATTCAGACCATTGAACCCGGCAGCCCATTGCTTCGCTAAAAAACCTGAGAGGTATCAGCGTTCTTTCGTTTATCAGTATAGGCGGTTGAGTCCAGTGGTAGAGGTTCGCCGTTTTTATAGGCAATTTTATTTCCTATTTGTAATTGGATATCTGCTAACTGGTTTGAGGCCTTTACAGTTCTGGTAGAATTGTCCCAGTTAACGGAAATGTTCAGAGCTTCAGCCAGTGCACGGAACGGCACCATGGTGCGTCCGTTTAGAATGACTGGGTTTACATCGAATTTTACTGGAATACCGTCGGTATAAACGGAAATGGCACTGCTCTCGGCACTAGCCGGAACTGCAAAATTGGTTGGAAAGGCTGTTAGGAATATCCCCATAAGAATAGTGAAAAAAATTTTTAGTGCGGTATTCTTGTCCAAAGTTGTACATCCCCATTTCAGCTACATGAATTAACTATTTAATTCATGTAAAATCCGACAATTCCTGCAAGATATTTAAATAAGCCCGGAGTGGACCCGTCTTTAGGGAGGTTTTTTTATGCATATCACGAAAACACAAATATTAATTTTTATTAAGTTAAGGGGAATTTATAAGCATGGCGGATAAAGCAAACTATATTAAGAAAAAAATTAAAGATCTAATTCCAGGGGATATTATATTACACCCTATTTACCGTTCAGATGGTTTAGTTTTAATGAACAGAGAAAAACTGACGGCTAATTTAATTGCTTTATTGAAAAAACATGCTACATCTACCACACCGGTCCTCGTAGTGCAATCAGATGAAGCATTGGAACATTTTTTATCCAATAGTGAATGGGATACTTATGAATTTGAGCAGGATTTAAGGAGTGTATTAGAGGAATATAATATTACTACCGATATACTCACAGATATTCATTTATTTATGCATAATGAGCTTCACTTAAACTGGCATAGCGATTCAAATGAAAGTTTTATTAAGAAAAGTAATATTTTTTCATATATATTATCAAATAATCCTTTGTGGGCCTCGCTAGATAGTAAGCTGGAATCAAGACAGTTAAAGGCAAGAATAAATAAAGTTAAAAGTAATTTTCTCGAACTATTAAGTATTGAGTCCAATGGTTTGTTGAACCTCTTTAATATAGTAAAAGACTATGATGATGAGCTATTTATTCATAGTATTAATTCATTATGTTTAGCACTATTGATTGGTTCAACATTGGAACTAAACAATGAAGAGCTTGTTGATTTATTAATAGCTGCCGCCTTTTCAAATATAGGTTTTACAGATATACCAAAGGAAGAGTTCAAAAACTATCTAAAAATTCACGAGGTAGGTTTGGAGGAGGTTAATAGGCACCTTGTAGCGTTCTCTAAGATTGCTTCTACAAATTCTCTACTGCGTAAAAAACCTGTTTTTCATGGTATATTAGACCATCATGAATATTATGATGGCAAAGGCTACCCTAGTGGGAAAAATGGTGAAAAAATTAGCTTATTTGGAAGAATTCTTTTAATAACACACACTTATGACGAACTAGTAGGAGGATACGACTATACAGAGGGCCTTCATCCTTTGCATGCATTAAGAGTAATTATTGAAAATAAGGAGCAACAATTTGATGAAAACATAATTAGTATATTTGTTGCCCGTACTAATTATTTTAAATTAGGTGCGACGGTCTTGTTAAGAAACAAACAAAAAGGAGAAATAATAGGTTTTGATAATTTTATAAAAGCGCCACATCTTCCCACTATTCGGCTTGATAATGGGAGAATCATTAACTTATATACCAAGAAGATAATATATTAAGTATTTATTCCAACAGGATACCAGAAAAAGAATAGTTATATCGCGCTGGAAGTGCAAAACAAAGCGCGTATTGCGGTCAAGTTCATTTGTCTGGTTGGAGCTACAGATTTTTATCC
>JAJZSC010000229.1 GCA_021849995.1 Bacillota bacterium
AGCTTTCATCATATTTGGAAGGGAGGCATAGCGTATTTCGTTCAGGGACTTCTCACATGTTACGAGTGCCGGAAGTTGAGCTTGAACGACTTCCTTACCAGTTTCGAGCTTGCGTTCTACTGTAATAGTTTTATCCTCGAGATTACGGACTTTAATGACATATGTTAACTGAGGGTAGTTTAAGCGGACTGCAATACCTGGTCCGGTTTGGGCTGTATCACCATCGATGGCTTCTTTTCCGGCAAATACTATATCAACTGGCTCAGTTTCAGCCAGTTTCAAAATAGCTGTGGATAAAATGTAGGCCGTAGCCAAGGAATCGGAGCCAGCAAAAGCTCTGTCACTGAGTAAAATTGCTCGGTCAGCTCCGAACGACATACCTTTCTTAAGTGCTTCTTTGGCCTGTGGAGGTCCCATACTAATAATTGTAACCTTTCCACCGACTTTCTCCTTAAGTCTAATTGCTTCCTCTAATGCATGAGCATCGTAGGGATTGATAATAGATGGCACACCTTCGCGCATGAGTGTATTGGTCTTTGGGTCAATACGTACTTCCGAGGTGTCCGGTACTTGTTTTAAACACACCACGAAATGCAAAATGAATCCCTCCTCTATCATTTAAATGCATATAAATATAACCATTATAACCAGAGCATATAGTATTGCACAATGTACATGATAGTACAAACCCTTTGAAAATACAAGGTTAAAAGTCTATAAAGTTTCGAAAAAGCGAAATATGTAATATTTTGATATTTACCTGCTACTAAATAAGACTTAGTTTTTTAACTCTGTATGAATAAATATATAACTGTCAAAACTAAGAGGTATACCTATCATGGTATACCTCTTAGTTTGACTTGAACTGCAATATTTTTTGATACATGAGTGTTAATCTAATTCTGCAAGATATTTCTCTGCTTCTACTGCGGCAAGTGCGCCATCTCCAACTGCCGTTGCTACCTGTCGCAGCGGAGTGTTTCGAATGTCGCCTGCCGCGAAAACTCCGGCTATGTTTGTGCGTAAGTAGTTGTCTGTGATAATATACCCGGACTCGGTTACATTAAGTTCACCACTTAAAAACTGGTTATTAGGTCTAGTACCTATATAGACGAAAACTCCGTCGGCTTTAATTTCTTCAATTGAGCCTGTCTCTAAATTTTCTATCTTTACACCCAAAACTTTATCTATCCCAAGTATTTCTTTAACAACAGTGTTGAGTAAGAAGCTAATCTTTGGGTTTGCCTGAGCGCGGTCAATGGCAATTTTGGAGGCTCGGAATTCGGACCTGCGATGAATGATAGTTACGTGATCTGCGAACTTAGTTAAGTAACCACCCTCCTCGATGGCGGCATCTCCACCACCAACGACAATTACATTTTTACCTCTAAAAAAGGCTCCATCACATGTTGCGCAATATGAAATTCCCCTGCCATGAAATATTTCTTCACCGGGAACACCTAGAGGTCGGGGTTTTGAACCTGCTGCGATTATTAGGGTTTTAGATTCCAAGGTTTGGTTATCTGTAACAACCTTTTTTATTGGCCCTTGTAGGAGTAGCTCTTTTACTTCCTCAAAAATAAATTCAGTACCATAAGTTAATGCTTGACGATGGAAGGAATTCATTAGTTCAAAGCCACCTATTCCATCTGGAAAGCCAGGGTAGTTTTCAATTTTTTCAGTGGAGGCAGCTTGCCCGCCCGGCATAGCTAATTCAATGATTCCGGTTTTGAGTCCGCCTCTAGCTGCATATATTCCAGCGGTTAAGCCTGCTGGGCCAGCTCCTATTATCAGAATATCATACAAATTAAAACACCTCTACTCTTTGATACCCCATCAAGGTATATATGAAATAGTATAACATATCCGTTCAGGAAATAAAGAGTAATATAAAACAATTTATACGGGTGTGAAGGTATTTTGTGTCATTGGACAGAATATATTCGTTTGTATATTTATAGAGAAATGTATAAGAGTATTTCAAGGAGGTATGGTGTTTGAATCGTTTTTCCAGAGGAATAGTTGTGCTTGCTATTGTGACCGCCCTTTTGTCTGCATCGAGTGGCCTGTATGAAGATTGGTTGTGGTTTAAAGACCTAGGCTATCCTCAACTATTCTGGACTCCCTTGCTTAGCAAATGGATAATTCAAGCAGTTAATGGCACTATATTATTCATTTTTATTGCTGGTACTCTACTTTCTATTCGTCATGCAATTGTCACATTTGTAAATGAAAGATTAAGAAGTCGGTTAAGACTTGTGCACGATATGGATCGCCCGGTGCTCACTTTAAGCCAAAGGAGGGTGACGGTTTGGCTAATAGTGATTTCTGCGGTGATCAGTCTTGCGGTAAGTTTTGTTGCAGGTTTTACTGGCTGGTTAGATGTCCTTTCATTTTTTCACTCTACTCAATTCGGTAAAGCTGATCCGATCTTCGGTAAGGACTTATCATTCTATATCTTCCAGCTGCCTTTTTTCATAACCTTATATAATGCCTTTTACGGGCCATTATTTCTTCTAACCTTGCTAACGGGTGTCTTTTATGTTGTAACTGGTGTATTGAGGTTTCACTCACTACGGTTGTGGAGACAAGGGGCAATCGAGATTGGACCGGCTGCCCGGAAGCATCTGGCACTTCTGGTTGCCGTATTATTTGCATTTAGGACATTTGGTTATTTTCTAAATATGTATCAACTTCTTTACTCAAAGCACGGGCAGGTAATTGGTCCGGGATATACTGATTTGTACGCTACTCTCCCTGCCCTTAAAATACTTATAGTATTGAGTATAATTGGTCTGTTTGCTGCAGTTTTAGGAATAATTTTTAGAGATAGCCGCTTGCTAACTTTACCGGTTACAACAGTTTTTATAATGGGAACAGTTTTATACGTACTATTTCCCTCCCTCATACAATCGTTTATTGTAACTCCTAATGAGCTTGCTAAAGAAGCCCCTTATATTGCAAACGAAATTGCCATGACCAGGTATGCTTATGGTTTGGATAAGATTCAAGAACAAGATTATCCAGGAAATAAGATAATAACAGCAGAGATATTAAAGGCTGAACAAGCAACTCTTAACAATATCCGTTTAAATGACACACGTCCAATGTTGCAAACTTATACTCAAAAACAAGGGATTCGTCTGTATTACAAGTTTAACGATATAGATGTTGACAGGTATACAGTAAATGGTGAATACCGCCAGGTTATGCTTGCCGCCAGGGAACTCTCCACGCCAGATCTTGATGCTAATGCCAAAACATTTATTAACTTAAGATTTAAATATACTCATGGTTTCGGAGTGTCTGCTTCATTTGCCAATGCCGTAACCCCTGAGGGCCTTCCAGCTTTTGCAGTCAAAGATGTTCCACCTGTTACAGATTATCCAGAGTTTAAACTCACCGAACCAAGGATTTATTACGGAGAGCTAACTAATGACTGGGTAGTGGTAAATACTACAAACAAAGAATTCGACTACCCACAGGGAAATGTAAATGCAGAAAATAATTATCAAGGTAAGACTGGGATTTTCATGAGCCCTCTGAATAAGTTCATGCTGTCTCTAAAGCATGGTACTTTAAGGTTTTACTTATCGGGCGAAGTTAATAGTCAGAGTAAAATTCTCTTGCACAGAAACATTAAGGAACGTGTACAAAAGTTAGTACCATTTTTAAAATTCGATTCCGACCCATACATGGTTATTGATAATGACCGCGTCAAATGGATTATGGACGCATATACAACCTCAAATACTATGCCATATTCTAGAGAATACGGGGAACAGAATTTTAACTATATCCGGAATTCCGTAAAAATTATTATAGATGGCTATGATGGCACGGTAGATTTTTACACTTCAGACAAAACTGACCCCATAATAAAAACTTACCAGTCTATTTTCCCAGGAGTATTTAAAGAAGTTGCTGAGATGCCCTCTTCTTTGAAAAGTCATCTCAGGTATCCTGAAACGATGTTTACAATCCAAAGCAATATGCTAAAGATTTTCCACATGACAAATCCCACCGTCTTTTATAATAAAGAAGATGCCTGGGACATTGCTAAAGAGTTATTTGGGGCCAAACCACAAAATGTGGACCCATATTATACAGTTATGAAAATTCCTGGAGAGGCAAATCCAGAATTTGTATTGATGCTTCCATTTACACCTGCCTCAAGTGCAACTAACACTCGAAACAACATGATTGCTTGGATGGCAGCGAGAATGGATGGTGATAATTATGGCCAGCTCTTGCTCTATAAGTTGCCGAAGAATATTGAGATAGATGGGCCGCTACAGATTGAATCAAGAATTGATCAGGATCCAGAAATCTCGCGGCAACTAACCCTTTGGGACCAAAAGGGGTCGAGTGTGATTAGGGGAAATCTATTAGCCATGCCAATAGGTGGTAATTTCCTGTTTGTAGAGCCAATCTATCTACAATCTGATAAGGGCGGAAGTATACCAGAAATGAAGCGCGTTATTGTGGCCTATCAGGATCAACTAGTTATGACAGAAACCCTAGGAGAGGCACTTACCAATATATTTGGGCAGAATGCTCCTCAGCCTACTACTCCTGGACAAAGCATTCCGGTACCTTCGCCCGCCCGTCCTGAAACAAAACCAGTGGAACCAATAAAACCGTCAGAGAATATATCTCAACTAATCGACCAAATTAATCAAATCAGATCGATGCTTGAGAATCTAGAGAACCAGTTAAAAGGTCTACAAACTGCCCCGGAAGGAACAAGAAGCTAAGATTATATCTTTTTGAGCAGATCAGACTTTCATAACGCTTTGCGTCACAACTTGAGAATGAAAATTATTTTATAAAGGGATGCCTCAAAAGTCTTTGGGGTCATCCCTTTATAGTATAACACTTGTAATATATCCCAAGTTTGTAAACATGTTGGACTACCTTTGAAGTTGTCACTTGGTTATAATTAGAATTAGGATTGAGGTAAATTTCTCAAAAAACCTGGTTTGTTTCCTTTTTCATCTTTATTTTCAATGTTTTGTACCGTTTCCTTGAAACTATTTTCTCAAAGGAGGAATGAAATGAAAAGAAAGTTCTATCTTATCTTAGTGTTGGTTTTAACCAGTATTCTATTAGCTTCACCAATTGCTCACGCTGCCACGGTGCTTAAGGTTGGTTCCAATGGTGCTGAGGTGAAACAACTCCAGTTAGACTTACAAGAGATTGGCTATAACGCAGGACCAATTGACGGAATATTTGGTTCTAAGACTAAAGTAGCAGTAACCTCTTTTCAAACTTCTTACGGCCTTCAAGCAGACGGAGTAGTAGGGCCACTCACCAGAACTGCTTTGACAAAAGCTCTAGAACGGTTCAGAAAAACTCAAGGAATTATCTCTACTGCAAAAAGCTTTATTGGCGTTCCGTATCTCTGGGGTGGTACAACTCCTGCCGGATTTGATTGCTCAGGGTTTACTCAGTACGTATTCAAAGGGAATGGAATCGAATTACCAAGGGTAAGCAAAGACCAGTTTACTGTCGGAACAACAGTCCAATTTAATTCGTTGCAATCAGGAGATTTAGTATTTTTTAGCTTTCTTTCCAGTGGTCAGGTTAGCCATGTTGGAATCTATCTCGGAAACGGTCAGTTCATCAGTGCTACGTCTTCAAAAGGTGTAGTGATATCTTCATTTACATCTTACTGGTTGAACAGTTATGTAGGCGCTAAGAGGGTTTATTAAATATATACTATAGAATAAACGTACTTAATTAACCCACAGAAAGAAGAACTACTTTCTGTGGGTTTTGTAATTAACAAATAGGCTATCAATCTGTATAGATTAATAGCCTAATCGATTTTTTAAATTCATTTAACTCTTATTACTATTATTTTAATGGTCTTAACTCTATGAGAGTGGATTTTCCGTCACGATTGATCTCCATGATTTCAGCACCATCAGAAGAAATGTAATTTTCTTCACCTTTTAAGGTAAGTTCTTTTAACTTTCCGTTATTTACAATATAGGC
>JAJZSC010000230.1 GCA_021849995.1 Bacillota bacterium
AATCGGAACTATTATCTATTACCTGACATTAAAGAAAGTCCCAACGCTTGACTCCCAAGCACGTCCAGTTGCTTATTACGGGAAACTGCTTCATGATAACTGTCCTAGAAGAGGACAATTTGAAGCCGGTAACTTCCTTAAAGACTGGAATGACCCTGTCCAAAAGGATTATTGCTTACTACTAAAAGGTTGCAAGGGGCCTAAAACTTATACCGATTGTGCCCAGGTTTGGTGGAATGACAATGCCAACTTTTGTATTAATGCTGGATCACCTTGTTCAGGTTGTTCGGAAACAGGCTTTTTTAAAACCTTTAGTCCTCTCTATGCTAAACAGGAAATTTTCAAATTACCAGGTATTGGCCAGCTAAATGCTGATACTGCCGGAAAAGTAATCGGCGGTGCTGCAGCAATTGGTGTTGGTGCTCATCTTGCAGCTTCGGCAGCAAGTGGACGTCTTGGCAAAAAAGATGACAGGCACGAGGAGGAAAGATAGATGGCTAAAAAAATCATAATTGATCCAGTAACTAGAATTGAGGGCCACCTTAGGATAGAGGTAGAAGTTGAAAATGGGGTTGTAGTTGATGCAAAGGCTATCGGTACAATGTATAGAGGACTGGAACCACTACTTAAAGGCCGGGATCCAAGGGATGCTACTTATGTAACTGAGCGCGCCTGTGGTGTATGTGCAGGTTCTCACGGCTGGGCTTCTTCACTGGCATTGTATGAGGCCTTTGGCGCCAAAGTTCCTGCAGGTGGCAGAATTTTACGTAATCTGATTGTAGGAGCTATGTGGCTGCATGATCATCCACTCCATTTCTATCATCTTAGTGCTCTCGATTATATCGACGTAATGGCAGTAGCAAAATACCAAGGGAAAGATCCTGGCTTAAAAGCAGTTAAAGATAAGATCACCAAACTTGTAGCAGCTGGAGATACCGCACCTCTTACCCCTCGCTACAAGCCAGACGAATTTTGTGTCAATGACCCGGAGCTGGTTACTACAGCCGTCGCTCACTATCTTAAGGCGCTGGAGATGCAAGCTAAGGCTAAAAAGATGTCAGCCCTCTTCGCCGGAAAACAGCCTCACCAATCCTCAATTGTTGTGGGTGGGGTAACCATGCTGCCCAATATTGAAGCAATTGAACAGTTTAGGTCAATGCTCCTGGAGCAAATTGACTTTATAGAAAATGTTTACTTGCAAGACGTCTTAATATTCGGTACTGGTCCACTCCTGCCATTAGCTCAAGCAGGTATAGGAGCAGGTTATCCTAATTTTCTATCCTTCGGTGGTTTTGCCAAGGATGATGCAGGTAAGGACTTGTTTTTAAAAGCCGGTGTCATTTTAGATGGGAACCTAAACAAAATCCTTCCACTTGACGCTAAAAAAGTCACGGAAGATGTCCAGTACGCCTGGTACAAACAAAGCGCCAATGGCAAAAATCCTTATGATGAAGATACCGTTCCAGATCTTGAAAAGAAAGAAGCTTATACTTTTGTTAAAGCTCCCCGCTATGAAGGTAAACCAATGGAAGTTGGTCCTCTTGCCCGTATGCTAGTAATGCAACCGAAAATCCTTATGGATCTTATCGCAAAGTATAGTATTAAGCCAGGAGCAGTAGCGCGTCATGCTGCCAGAGCAGTTGAAACAGTCCTCCTCGCTAAGGAAATGCTCAATTGGGTTGATGATTTGGAAAAGGAAATAGGTAAAGGACTCCGTATCCATGACACAGAACATTGGGAAGCTCCAGAGAGCGGTCAGGGGGCTGGACTAACCGAAGCACCACGTGGGGCTTTAGGCCACTGGATTAAAGTAAAGAACCATAAAACCGAGAATTATCAAATGGTTGTTCCTTCTACCTGGAATTTCTCCCCCAAAGATGATAAAGGCGCTTTTGGTCCAGCAGAAAAGGCCTTAATAGGGGTTCCTGTTCCTGATGTAGATAATCCAATTAACCTTGTGAGGGTAATCCGATCCTTTGATCCATGCCTGGCCTGCGCTATTCATCTTATCGATCCACAAACCAATGAAATTCATAAGTATCGAATTGGCTTTTAACGGAAAGAGAGGGTTGTAAAAATGGCAAAACCTTTAGATCATCCATTACCCCAACGTATTTCCCACTGGGTCAATTTGATCAATTTCATAGTTCTAGGAGTCACCGGTTATTTCATTCATGCTCCTTATCAAGGTTTACCAATAAACCTAATCCGTAACCTTCATTTCATCTTTATGTATTTACTGGTGATAAATGGTGGTGTTCGTTTCTACTATGCATTTTTTGGGAAATATAAGGATTATGACAATTTTTTCTTAAATCGAAATGATGTTAAAAACTTGATACCTGTAATAAAGTACTATCTTTTCCTTGGTAAACATCCGATAACGGAAAAATATAACCCCCTGCAAAAACTGGCTTATCTGGCCATGCCAATTATGGCCGTAATCCAGTTAGTTACAGGTGCTATCCTGTATTGGCCAACAAAGTTCCCAACTCTTGGCGCTGCCTTTGGTGGACTGGCAGCTGTCAGAGGAATTCATTATCTAATAATGTGGCTCTTCTTATCAATTATCCTGATCCATATCTACCTTGTATTGATTGAGGCTTATGATCAGTTTCTACTGATGTTTTTTGGTAAATGTAAAGACGAAGTAGATAGTAATAAAGCTAACACACTTAAAAAAACTGCTTGGAAAGAATTATAAACCCCATGGGCTGTATGCCGCACCATCGACAATGAAAACTTCAGCCGTCTGGTTCAGCAAGATTGGTGCACCAATTGCTGGTGCACCAATAATTACATAAACTTTAATCAGAAAGGACTTTTTTATGCACATACCTAAGATTATGGTCATGGGAGTCGGTAACTTGTTGCTAACGGACGAAGGTCTTGGCATTCACTTTCTCAAGGAACTTGAACAAGTAGCCCTTCCAAATAATGTTGAGCTCCTTGAAGGTGGTACTGCCGGACTCGAGTTGGTTCACCTGATTCAGGAAGTTGACTACCTGATAATAATAGATGCCTTAAATGCTAACGCGGAACCCGGAGCTCTCTTCCGGTTTAGACCTGATGATCTCAAGGTATTCCCGGATAAGTTTGAGGTTTCTTTTCACCAGGTCGGAATCTTAGAGGTTCTTGCCATGGCCAATATTTTAGGGAAAGCTCCCGAAACACTTGTCTATGGAATTCAACCCAAAAGCCTTGAGTGGGGTTTAGAAGTAAGTAGAGAAATTGCGGACATTTTTCCGCGCTTAAAAGAATTAGTTCTTAGCGAAATCAATTCTATAATCCAAACAGGTAATTTTAGAATCTTACCAAGTTCAGGTACCAATTTATAAAAGGCTCGGTTCGGAATAATACTACTATGCTTTACTTAGAAAATTGCCAAATGAGTTAATTTCTGCGATAATGAAACGTAGCGTCGAGTAATTGTCTTATATGGGAGTTGACAATCATATGGCAGATAAGGCTAAGAAGGTCTTCACTATGGCATACGGATGCCAAATGTCTGAACGTGATGCTGAGACCTTGACCGAACTTTCTACTAAAGAAGGGTATACTAAATCAGAGAACTTAGAGGATGCTGATTTAGTTATTATAAATACTTGTTGTGTAAGAGAAAGTGCCGAAAACAAGATACTAGGTAAAATTGGTGAATTAAAAAAAATTAAAGAGAAAAACCCAAATCTAAAAATTGCAGTCAGCGGTTGTATGGTTCAACAGCCTGGAGCCCTGGAACGTTTACAGAAACGAGCACCCCATGTAGATGTTTGGACCGGAACTCATAACTTGCATGAATTCGGCAATCTCCTGGGACAAACCATTAGTAAAGGAAAAGCAGCTGAGGTCTGGGATAAACCCCGCGAAACAACAGAATCAACACCTCTTGCAGAGAAGGGGAAACTTCGAGCAAATGTTAATATAATGTATGGTTGCAATAATTTCTGTTCCTACTGTATAGTTCCTCATGTAAGGGGTCGAGAACGAAGCAGGCCATCAGAGGAGATTTTACAGGAAATTAAAGATTTGGTCGAAAGCGGCTGCCGAGAAGTCACCTTGCTTGGACAAAACGTTAATTCTTACGGAAAAGATTTTGATCAAGAGTTTGACTTTGCCGATTTGTTAAAAGAAGTTGATCAAGTACCAGGCTTGCTGAGGGTACGTTTCATAACTTCACATCCAAAAGATATTTCTGATAAACTTATAAGTGTTGTCGCGAATGGAGAACATCTGTGTGAGCACTTTCATTTCCCTATTCAAGCTGGAAGTAACAGCATCTTAGAACGCATGAACAGAAAATATACTCGGGAATACTATCTAAGTAGGGTTGCAACAATTCGTCAATATATTCCCCACGCAAGCATTACCACCGACTTGATTGTGGGCTTTCCGGGGGAAACAGAAGAAGACTTTGCACAGACTCTGGATATAGTCGAAAAAGTCCATTATTCTCAAGCCTTTACCTTCATGTACTCAAAACGATCTGGTACACCTGCCGCTCTAATGCCCGACCAGATCCCTTTAGATGTTAAAAAACGACGCCTTCAAAAACTGATGACCCTTCAAAATTCTATGAGTTTAGTCTGGCGTCAAAGGATGATAGGACACATCTATGAGGTGCTTGTCGAAGGCCCCAGCAAATCAAATCCAGACCGTTTCACTGCTCGCACGCGCGGCAACGAGCTAGTTGTATTTGATGCAGATAAAAGCTTTATCGGTAGGCTTATTAACGTAAAAATTGTTGATACGAATTCTTGGACATTACAAGGGGAATTAGCACAATGAAATAAAAATTTCTGGCAGGAATACAGGGAGAAATGTAGAATCAAACTATTGGAGGTGTCGAAATGACAGCAGATATTTTAGAAAAAGCTCACACCCTAGCTGGCGCGATTTCACAAAGCAAAGAACTTATAGAACTTCGTAGTACTGAAAAAGCAATGATGGGTAGTGAAGAAGCTCAAAAACTGATTGAGGAGTATCAGACAGCCCAACAACGATATTCCGAAAAGGAAGACAATGGTCAAGAAATTTCTGAAGATGAACAAAAAGCAGTTGAAATTATAGAAGCCAAGGTTGAAAACCATCCTTTAATATCGGCCTATTTAGAAGCTCAAGAACGTTTTACAGAGATGCTCGACAGCGTTAATGCCATCCTTGCTAATGCCATTGCTGGGGAGTCACATGGAGGTTGCTCCTGTGGAAATGGCAGCTCAGGCTGTGGCAGTGATGAAGGTGGTTGTGGCTGCAGCGGCGGATGCTAAAAGCTTTCAAAACCTAAATGTAGAAAAAGGGAAGAGCTATTTTGAGTGCTCTTCCCTTTTTGAGATATAAAAAAATCTTGACTGGCACCAAGTCTTAGGCACAGGCATAGGCGCTGGCCTAGGTGCACTTATACAACCAGAAAAAAGATTTTTTTAATGGTATAGAAAACTAGTCTTTACGGGGGAGAGGGAGTTTAATAACTATGACTACTCCGATGATGCTGCAGTACGGAAAAATAAAGGCTCAAGTCCCTGATGCTATACTTTTCTTTCGTCTTGGTGACTTCTACGAAATGTTCGGCAAAGATGCTGAAATTGCGGCTCCTGTCCTGGAAATCGCCTTGACTGCCCGGGACGCAGGTGATGGGCAAAGAACTCCCATGTGTGGGGTACCTCATCATGCCGCTGACAGCTATATCGGTAAACTTGTGTCAGCTGGATACAGGGTAGCAATCTGTGAACAAGTGGAAGACCCTCGCATGGTGAAAGGGATTGTCAAAAGGGAGATAGTACGAATTATTTCTCCCGGAACCGTTCCAGATAATTTACTTCAGGGCCATTCAAATAACTTTTTGGCTAGCGTTTATCAGGAAAACGAATGGGGCTTAGCATTTATAGACGTCTCAACAGGGGAGTTTACAGTTTTCCAGACCCCAGTACTGGATATTTTATTAACCGAATTATCAAGAATTAGACCCTCAGAACTTCTGATACCTGTTGACTTAGTCAG
>JAJZSC010000231.1 GCA_021849995.1 Bacillota bacterium
AATGATGGAAACACTAACGATAATACCCCAAGAACCTTTGTCATGAGTGATCTGAGTCCTTTTCCCAAGAAAGATGAGTTAGTAATTTCTGATAAAGAAGTGAGTAAACCTTTTAGTGTTTATCTTTACATTGTAACCAACGGGGAAGCGTATAAACAGCATAGTGCCTACTCCATAAATATTACGTTAGTTGATGAAACAAATGGAACCATTACCCCAATCAGAACGTCCTTAACCATTGAGGAAGATATCGGTTATGTTGTTATTGATAATATTAAGTACGATCTTCCTGCCCGTGTGCATTTTCATATAGAGGGCATAATCACGAAAAATAAAAAAGATCTTTTCGTTTCCGTTGATAGCAATTCGTTTAATATAGTCGGAGGACAAGATCCCGGAGGAGGCCAGGTACCAAGTGACAATAATCTTATTTGGGAGCAAGAGGAAGTAATCTAATATACTTACTATGGACAAAGTTAAATAACACGCTAAAGGGGATACAGAGTGTTTACTAAGAAACACTGGATTGCAGTCGTTCGGGGGAAACGGTGGGTAGTTGCGAAGGTTTCCCGTCGGAAGTTTAAATTAAATATTCACCGGTTGGCGGAATTTAACGGGGAAAATCCGTACCCAATTGAATTTATAGAGGGCACACAGAGCAGTCAAACTGCACTTCAGTTAGCCGAGCAAAAGGGAGAAGAGGAATTTAAAAACCAACTGCTTCACTGGCTGAAACAGAACAAAGTCCCTCTGAAGAAGTTGAATTTAGCTATTTCTTGCCCAGGAGTTATCACCAGGATGATAACGCTGCCAATCCTGTCTGCTAAGGATCTGGACAAGCTTCTAACAGAGCAGGTAGATCAGTACTTTACATTTAATATTGCTGATTATGTTGTTGACTACCGAATCCTTGAAAAGTTTGTGGAAGATGGGCAGGAACGTCTTCGTATACTTCTGGCTGCTTTGCCAAAATATCAGTGGGAGAAGCAGTGGGAACTCTGGAAAAACTTAGGTTTGTCCCCTAAAGTGACTGATCTTGCAGCCGATTGTTTAGCCAGGCTTTATTCCCGGGTTAGCAGACGTGGGGATGAGAAAACTAATAGTGAATCGGAAAAGCTACCCGATATTGCTATTGTCGATCTCGGTGTAGACAGAGTGGAGTTTGTTCTCTTAGAGCATGGAGTATTTTTTCTATATTCGGATATGGAGATTAACCTTGAAGGATTGGTTGAATATGCCAGTTCCCTTAGCGTGGTTGAAAAGAATTCCAATTCGAAAAATCCTGAAGATGTAGAATCCCTGGCAGCTGATCTGGGTCCAGTAGAACTCACAGAAATCTGGGTTAGAAATGAAATGGAAGGAATCCTCAATCCTGTGATGAATACTTTAGCGGATTTCTTCAATTTCTTTGCCGCCAGGCATTTTGGAAAATCGGTTGATTGTATATACCTAACAGGTGAATACTCGGATCAACCGTTTATCGGCGAGATCTTTGAAAAAAACTTAGAAATTGAGACCAGAGTAGGTTTTCCTAAAGGTTGGAGGCCTTACTTTGGCAGACGCCTAAATATTCTTCAAAAGACCTGGATGAAGTATGGCGGCCTCTACGGCTTAGCTTTTCGGGAGGATTAAATGCAAGCAAGAGTTCAATTTAACTTCGCCCAGCGGTGGGAAGATAAACTAGCTAAACCGCAGGAACAAGCAGCCAAGAAAAGTAAGCTAATCCTAGCAGGAATCTTGTCAATCCTTATCTTAGGTTCTACAGGCAGCATACCTTGGATATTCGAATATAAATTAAGATCGGACCTTAATAATGTTAATCAAGGGATTGCTGTGTTAAAAGACATTGATACTCAGATGCAGAAAGCAAGCATGCTGAAGACCCAACTGGAAAACAAAAAGCAGCTGCTTGAAACGATTAAGAAAAACAGTCGTGACCCGGTACAGTTATTAGATAGTCTTAAACAGTATCTACCAGCAGGGACTATTGTAAATAGTTTTGCCTTAAATGCTGATAACTCAGTTAATATTTCCCTTACAGTCCCAAGTCCTGTTGAAGCAGCAAGACTTTTAGTTAGCCTCAATTCTTCCGGGTTGTTTCAATCTGTTGATGTACAAACACTGTCACTGCTTGATAAGGCCCAGACACTAAGTTTTGCCCTAAAACTAAAATAGTAGCTGATATGCGCAGTTAAAACTTTTGCGAAGTGGTAGGTATGATGAATAAACAAACTAAACAGCTGATTATTTTAATAATGCTGGTTCTTGGTGGTTTGCTATATGCCTATGTAAACTATTTGTTTATGCCTGAATGGGATAAACTCAAACAATTAGCTGCACAGGTTAATGACCGCCAGAAGCGGTATGAGCAATTATTGTACTACAAGAGTAATCCAGCCATATTGCAAACAGAGATTAAAAAGCTCGAGAGTCAAACTTCAGAGTCTTCAGCCCAGCTTCCGGCTGCCCTGGATAAACCGGCTATAATTTATTATCTTCAATCTCTTGCCAAAGCAAATCAGATTCAACCTCAGTCGTTAAATTTTGAACCTTTGCAAAATAAAGGGACCTATCAAACATTAGCAATGAGTTTTTCCTGTACCGGAAAACCGGCAGATATTCTCGCTATGCTAAAAAAGCTCCAAAGTGAGGGTAATCCAAGGGTTACTATTCAAAGCCTGAATCTAGCTAATCAGTTGGGAACCATGCGGGCAGATATTAAGTTAATTGCCTACGCAGTCAACCCTGGGTCTTCAAATGCCTCCACTCAAAAGCCTTCGTTTATGAATACCCCGATTGGATTAGATTCTACATTACGTATGTTTCAACCATAATATGTAACAGTGTTCCGAATTTAGTTTGTTATCAGGATGAATAAAAATTAAGTTAGTTTTTTATAGGTTATTTGACTTAACATATTGGTTAATTACAGAGGGACTAAAGCCCTCTGTTTTTTTGTGTAATATCATTTTTTGAACCAAATTTCTTAAATTTCTTCTCGGAAATTAAGCTTAACTAGCTAAAATAGATTGATACCTAACGTAGCCGGAAATTATTCCGGCTTTTGTTTACTTCCTTTTTTAGTGGAAAAGCACAAAAACTGCCGTTTTCGCATAGGTATTAAAACAAGGTGCGAAAGGGGTGGAGGAATGATAACCGAAATTCTGGTTGTAAGTTTGGCTTTAACTTTTCTTAAGGGAGTTACACTTCTCGTTTCCTATATTAACAATAACGCTTTCCCCCAGCCTTTAAGTGAAAAGGACGAGACACAATATCTTCAAATACTAAAAGCAAGTAAAAACTCTGTACTTGGAGCTAAAGAGCTTAAGAAGGTCGAACACGCAAGGAATGAATTGGTTGAACACAATCTTAGGCTTGTTGCGCATCTTGTCAAGAAGTTTGACGGAACCGGTGAAGACAGTGATGACCTAATATCTATTGGAACCATAGGTTTAATCAAGGGAATAGATACCTTTGACCCAGCAAAGGGAACAAAACTTGCAACCTATGCTGCCCGGTGCATAGAAAATGAAATCCTGATGCATCTGCGGAGCTTAAAGAAATCCCGGGGAGAAGTATCTATATATGATCCGATTGGAGTAGATAAAGAAGGAAATGAGATTAGTTTATTAGATGTTCTCGCATCTGAGGGTGAGGCTATCTCAGATAAAGTAGAGAACGAGTTTGAGCAAAGAGCTTTACTTGAGAAGGTCAAGGGATTGACCCGCAGAGAGAGATTAGTGCTTCAATTGCGTTACGGACTAATGAACAGTCCGAGAAGAACTCAGCGGGAGATAGCAAGGGCTTTGGGAATATCCCGCTCCTATGTTTCTCGAATTGAAAAAAAGGCTATCCAAAAGCTTATGGATGAGATGGAACACCATAGAATAAATTAAGATGCCCGTTGGGCATCTTATTCGTATATTTAACTCAATTGCTGCCGTTATTGCCTTTCTTTATGTCAGACGGTGTTGTCTAAGGAGGAAATTTGTCGATAATAATCGAAGTAATACAGTGCCAATAGCTTCATACCACGCAATATTTACCGGTGAGGACACTTCATACCGTGCAATATATACCGGTGACGACAGCAGGAGATGTTAATTTGAATAACTATTTAACTCTTAAAAATATTAAGGCGACGAAGTTTTTGATTATTGTATTAATTCTTCTACCATTAAGCATAATGAGCTATTTTTTCCTTTTCGAACAAATAAATGAAGAGCGAGAGGCGGAAGTTACAAAAAATGCACAAATAGCAGACCTACTGCCAGTTATTTAGATGATTATCTCAAAAAAACCTTGGTACCCCATTCTTTTCAACCAAAGATACAGGTACTGGTCTCGGGCTGATGGTAACTTACAGGATAATTCAGAATCATAAGGGGGAAATATCCGTTCAAAGCAAGCTTAACGAAGGTACGACATTTAAGATTCTATTACCGATTAGTCCTACTTATAAGTACATGAAAAACTAAATTAATAACGGATAGAAGTTACAAGATGCCTTATCGGCATCTTTTTTTAGTGCGCCAAGCAGCTTTATTTGCTCTGAGGGTTAAAGTACGACCTGACCCATTACTTTAGCAGCTTTCTATCTTTACATTTTATTTATCCTCAAATCAGGATAATTTACACCAATTTTACGTAAAAATATTCTATTATGTTTTAAGTTGGATAGGGCAACTGATCATCTTTTCAGTCGTATACTGCCATGTAGATAAGAATACTCAATATTATTGTTGAAAGGTGATGTTTATGATCCCGCGTAACAGGCTCATTTGGTTAAAAATTCGAAGTCTGATCTTTGGTCACCCGTTGGCAACTAACAACGTCGAACATACGCGTGTAGGAGTTCTTGGAGGTATTCCAGTCTTCGGGTCTGATATTATTTCCTCTCAAGGTTATGCACCGGATGAAATTTTGTTTGTCCTCCTTTTAGCTGGCTCACTCGGTTATGCTTACTTAATGAAGGTGTCCATAGCAATAATAATTCTGCTAATAAGTATTTTTTTCGTATATAGAAAGGCAATTCAAAAATATCCTCAAGGCGGAGGGGCATATACGATCGCCAAAAATCATTTGGGCGAGACCTTTGGGCTTATTGCAGGGGCTAGTCTTACTTTGGACTATATTTTAACCGTAGCTGTAAGTGTCAGTTCAGCTGTAGAAAATTTAACTGGAATTTTTCCAATCTTGGCTCCAACTCATAATAAGGTCCTTGCAGCCTGCTTAGTTGTTTTATTTATGACATGGATCAACTTAAGAGGATTAAAAGAGTCAGCACGGCTTTTCGCTATTCCAGTCTACATGTATATTGGAACGTTGGCTCTGTTAATCGTAACAGGCCTAGAGGAAATCCTTTTTTATGGCATACAATCTCAGACCTCAGCACACATTGTCAACGCTTCCGCCCACGGTATGACTTGGTTTATTTTTGCCAGGGCATTCGCAGGGGGAACGACAGCTCTAACAGGATTTGAAGCAGTTAGTAATGGAGTCACTGCTTTTAAAAATCCAAGTCAAACAAGAGCAATACGGACATTGCTAATCCTTAGTTTGATTGTGGCAATTGGCTTGGTGGGGTTAACCTTCCTGGCGGGTGCCTATCATCTTGTCCCTGAAGAGGGTAACACAATTCTGAACCAATTAGGGTTAATAGTTTTTGGAACCTCTTTTCCTTACTATATTTTGATGGCAGGTGCAGCTTCAATTTTAGTAATAGCAGCAAATACTCCATTTGCAGGTTTTCCTATTTTACTCAGCTTAATGGCAAGAGATGGGCATGCGCCACGTTATTTTAAGAACTTGGGAGACCGCTTGGTTTATACAGTCGGCATTTGGACCTTAGCCATCGTATCTTTACCACTTATTATATACTTTCAAGGGGACACACATTTAATGTTACCTTTATATGCAATCGGGGTCCTGTTATCTTTTACAATGACAGGCTTGGGTATGGCCCAACATACTTGGCACACGAA
>JAJZSC010000232.1 GCA_021849995.1 Bacillota bacterium
TTTGCCATAGAGGGAAAGCAAAACTCCGATGGCCTGGATGTTTTGTACCCCCACTACCATGAAGAAAAGTGGTACGCCCAAAGTAAGTAGACTGCTTAAGCTAAATTGCGGGGTAATAAAGACCGGGGATGCTATGGCCCAGGTAATCGGAACGGACTTAGTCATACCCATGACTTTTAACATAATAATACCTACGATAGCCGCTACAACCACGGAAGGAATTTTGCTGGACAAACTTCTAAAAAATTGCCAAACGAAGAATACAAGAACCATTACTCCGTAGACTGCCGGAACTTTCATCCCGTTGGCAAAAGCTCCGATGCCGTAACTAAGCAAAACCCCGCCGACCATACCTAGCATAATTGGAACAGGTATATGGTCAATCAGTTTTTTGATTGCTCCCGTTGCGGTAAGAATTAAAACCACGATAGCAATGACGATATATGTGCCCGCAGCCTGATAGATAGTGCCGCCTGAGGTAAGATACTTACCGATAAGCACAGCCCCAGGAATACTCCAGGCGATTACAACCGGTGTCCTGTACAGGGTAGAAATTACAGTCGTTGCCAAGCCGCCGAAAAGAAAAACAGCAAAAATCCACGAAATGGCCAATGCGTCGGGTAATTTACCATCTTTAGCCACACTGATGATAATCCCAAGTCCTACGGAAGCGCTAAAAGTTGCCCCGATTAAGCCTGTGGTCAGCCCAGGAAAGCTGAGATTCTGGGTCAATTCTTTTAAGCTTTCCCCCACCTTGTAAGGTTTCTCAAGTAATCTAGCCATTTAAATCCTCCTTAAATGTGTATAAATTAATGCAATACCGAACTTTAACGTCATTATTATTTAATATTCTTGCTAGAAATAATAGCGGTAAAATATTTTCTTAATTATATTAAACGCTTAATTAAGAATAATTGTTATTAATTCCGAAGGGTTTCGTTCATGCTCCCTGCGCGGTAACCGTTTAAATCTAATGTTACGTAAATATAGCCCAATTGCTTAAGGTTACCAATAATTTTCAATGTTTGCACTGGTATACCTCACCTGTCTATTTTACGATAAGATCTCTCGGGTACTTAGTCAGAAAACTTGGGCCCTGTTCACTTACGTGGATGACATCGGTAATTCTCGGGCCCCCTACTCCTTTGCGGTAGATGGTGGGTAAAAGTACATCTACGACCATTCCCGCCTCAATGACATCCTGCCGGTTTTTGCCAATGATGGGGTAAAACTCTGATTGTCTAAGTCCAACCCCGTACCCCACAAGATCGAGGTAATTGTTCTCGTAGCCGGCTTCAGCGATAAGCTTCCTGGCCGCTTCATCCACCTGCCAGGAAAGAACTCCAGGCTTTAGGGCAGCGACTGCTGCATCCTGAGCCTCTTTGAGCAGTTGAAAAGCCTTTACTTGCTCCTGGGGTACAGCGCCCAACGCAACTGTACGGCACATTTTAGAACAATAACCTTCATAGGTGGCGCCCAGGTGAATTACCACAATCTCTCCAGGAGCCAACTTTTTCTTGCTGGCACAGGGATGAGTGAGCAGGGATCGTTCGCCAGAGGTTACCTGCATCCGGAAGGACGAGCCGCCTGAACCAGCCTTTAGCATGGCATATTCTGCCTCTGCCAATACCTCGAGCTCGCTCACTCCAGGATTCGCGGCATTAACAGCTGCTTCCATACCTTTACTGACCATCTCCGAAGCACGGGCGATCATCTCCACTTCCCGCGAGGTTTTTATGGACCGCAGGCGGTAGATAAGATCAGATGCATTAACAAAATCTGACTCTGTGAAATTGTTCCTTAGCCCTTCATAGACTTTGAATTCGACAAAGTACTTCTCAAACCCAATTTTAGGCTGCTGGAAACCGTAATCCTTGATTATCTGGACACACTGGCCTACCAAGTCCTGAGCTGGGAAGAAATATCCCTGGATATTGGGGACTGCCGAGTTTTCTTTTAGGTATCCCACATCAAGCCATAAGGTAACAGCGGTTGCCTCACCTTCACGGGGAATAAGCAGTGCCATACATTCCATTTGAGTACTGCCGGTAAAATAAATTAAATTTTCCCGGCCGACAATGAACAAAATATCAATATCAGTTTGTTGGATAGCTTCTTGCGCACGCTTAATCCGCTGTGAAACCTCGAGTTTATATCCGTCCATTTTTCTAGCCCACCTGTCTTTAGTAGTTTGTCACAAGAGTCAAAGTTCTATAGCTTTATTTCCACCCCCCTTTGAAGCAGCCACTTGGCAGAAGTACTTCATCTCCTTCGGTGGGGTTAAGGTTCCCACCGAAATCTCGATGTCCAGCTTTAGTTAAATCAATATTCCTCTCTGACGCAGCCATTTTCGGCAATAAGATTTCATCGAATTTAGCGCTGATAGCAGAAGCTTTCTGCAACAGTTCCTCGGCTAAGATTAGCTGACATTAATACCACCGAGAGCCCCATTTAACGATCTCCGCCTTCCACATCAAGACTAAAATCAAGTAATGGAGCATCAAGAATGGCCCGACCAACATCAATAATATCTGGTCTAAGTGCTACGATGCTATTTAATTCTTCTGTGGATACTCCGCCCGCAAAAGCAATCTGTACATTTTTTCGCCAGTCATCAGCTACAGCAGCTGCCATTACAGCCTTAAGATCCTCCAGAATACCGGTATCAACCATTAGAATCCCAGCCCCAGACTGTACTGCAATTCTAGCCTCTTCAACAATATCTAAGGTCTCACCTCGTAATTGGGCAACTACCAAACGATCTGGGTCAAATAATTTTGCCCGACCCACGGCTGCATTAACTCCTCCGAACATCCGGATATAGTTTTTGTCTAAATAAATAAATGGTTGTTCGGATATCCTAAGTCCTGCACCACCAGTTATAACCGACTGGCGTAGTTCTCCCTTTGCAGCCTGACCTATCTTTTTCCAAGCACCGCAAACTACCTTTACCGGACTGGCCTTTTTAACTATATCTGCAGCAGCAGTAGCTACCCCTGAAGGTTTTCCAATGGCTCCCATAAGTAATTCTTCCGCCTTGGTAACCATCTCAGCATTGCCCCTCGCAGCAAATACCACCGTTCCGGGAATTAAAAGCGATCCTTCCTGAGCCATTGAAATAACTTCCAAACCAAGGTCACTCGCCAGTTCTTCTAACCTAGCTACTCCAGACAGTATTCCTTCTTCTCGACTTATGATCGAGAACGAATAGGATCTATTTTTAAGTGGTTCAAACAGAAACTCTCTTAGCTCCATAGTATCACCTCTCTCTATAATCCCTTTTCATGACCTATGCCCCAAACTTGTCGAGATCTCCTGTCCTATCCGAACCATTAAGTCCACAATGGATTCCATCTCTTCTCCTTCAAACCGCGACTTCGGCCCAGATACACTAATTGCGGCACAAACCTTACCAGTATGATCCCATAATGGCACGGCTACACAACGCAAACTTTCCATAATCTCTTCATCATCTATCGAATAACCCTGTTCTCTAACTCGCTTCAGCTCTTCTTCCAACCGATTAAATTCGGTTATTGTGTTCTTGGTATAGCGTGCTAAACCCTTGGTGGTGATTATTCGTTTTACCTCTCTAATCGAAAGATTTGCTAATAAAACCTTGCCTACACCAGTACAGTGAGCTGGCAATCTTGTACCCACTTGTGAGACTATTCGCAATGATTTTGTGCTCTCTCGCTTATCGATATAGAGAACCTCACCTTTATCTAAAACTACCAGGTGAACGGTTTCTCCAAGTTTATCGACGAGAGCCTGAATAAATGGTGCAGCCACATGGCGAACATCCCAACCATTAGCAACTACACTTCCAACTTCGAAAAGTCGAATTCCTAGACGGTATTTACCGTCCAAAGGGGACTGCTCAATATAACCAAAATCTCTTAACGTAGCCAATAGACCATAGGCTGTACTTTTCGCCAACTGCATCTCCTTAGCAATTTCACCTAGAAACATTTCCCGCCGATGCTCAGCAAGTAAATTCAGAATTCTAAGTGCCTTTGCAACTGAACGAACCTGAGTATCCGAAGTACCCGTTGGAAAAGCTTCAGTCATTTTTCTACCTCCCTTCTTAACATTTTGGCTGTATCACTCAAACAATCCGAAGCTTTTAAGTCAGTGTTCTATATTATCGAATAGCGTTTTGAATTTCGATGACAATATATTCGTTTTGTATTTGAAATCTCCTTCTAGTGCTGATACAAATACGTTTGATATTGTCGCAATTTTTACGGTAAATGTTGTATTCTGTCCCATACTCACTGTATTTCAAATATTAGAGGATTCTTTGTCAAAACTTGTCAGCACGATATTGCCAGTACTTTTCACCAACACTGTGTCCGTGATACGAGGACCGCCAAATTGAGGTTCATAAATTGTTGGAAGTAACAGATCCACCACCATATTCTCCTGAATAACATGGTCTATTCCCTTACCAATTATGGGGTAAAATTCCGATTGTCTGATTCCTACGCCATAGCCTATAAGTTCCATAAACATCTTGGCATAACCGTGGTCGTGAATAACCTTAAATACTTTGTCAAAAATATCATTGGAAACAGCTCCTGGTTTTAAAGCCTCTATCACAACTTTTTGCGCCTCAATCAGCAATTTGTAAATATCAATTGTCTCCTTGGCAACTTCACCTAACAATACAGTACGACACATTTTAGCTGTATATCCTTTATAAGAAGCACCCAAATGAATAACTACAGGTTGGTTATTTTCAATGACATAATTACCAGAGTAAGGATGCATCAGTTGCTGGCGATCATGCCGTAAGACCTGCATACGAAATGTACTGCCCTCAGATCCCGCTTTACGCATGGCATACTCCGCCTCGGCAAGGATGTCAGTTTCTTTCATGCCTGGTTGAACGGTTTCCATGGCAGCTTTCATCCCTACTGTTAGAAACCCAGCAGCTTTTGATATGTGATTAATTTCCTGTTCACTTTTAATGGAACGCAACCTATAGCATACTTCTGCTATATCACCGAAGTAAATACCAGGTACGGTGTCGCGCAGACACTGATAATCCTTTAAACTGATGAAATACCTTGTAAAGCCAATTCGCGGATTGGGGATTCCCATTTGCAGTACCATTTCGGCAGTTTTCTGGCTAACATTCTCCTCCGGGAAAAAGTAAGGAACCACTTCTAACCCGGATTGATCCCGCATATGGCGCGCTTCCAACCACAAGCAGAGCAGTTTCGGCTCACCTTGCGCCGGGACAATCAGGGATCCTCCTTCAATATCTTGAATATTTGCAAAATAGATTAGATTTTCCCTATCCATAATAACCGCCATATCAAGTTCAAGATTCCTCAGTTCCAGCTGGAGTGCAGTAATTCTGCTTACAACAACTTCGTTCAATTTCACTGCTCCTTTGTTCGTTATGGAGTTGTGGAAAGGGAGTTATCAATTTGAAACGCCCTTTCCTACAGAACAAATCTGGGTATTAAATATCGTCAATTGTTGCAACTTAAAATACGGGATTATAGATAGGATGGTCTAAGCTCATCATTTGTTAGAATTCAAAATCGAAAGATCTACGCCTCTTTGCTTGAGCCACTTTGGCAGCAGCACCTGATCAACCTTTTCACTAACTTCCGGCGCTTTTTCTATCAGAAGCTTAGCAAGAGATTCACTGACATTTAGACCGCCCATAGCTCCGTCAAATATAATCACTTGATCCGTCCCTGAAACATTGTAGGCGAACTGCATCGCCTGTTCCGCGGTTCTGGCGGTAACGGCGTAATCCATATAACCGATATTCATCGAATCAGTATCGAATAATTTCCCTTGCTCATCTCCTACGACGACTGTGGGAATATTTTTAGAAAAGAATTCGGAAGGATATCCTGTCCATGCATAGTTGTGCACACACATTTTGATTGCGGGGTTCATGGGAGGGGTCTCCTCAAGTAGCGGTTTTCCGTT
>JAJZSC010000233.1 GCA_021849995.1 Bacillota bacterium
GTTCACTCCGGCGTCAGCTAAAACAGCATCAATTCCAGGTAAGTCACCAGGGGCAACGCCTGAAAAGAGATGATAGAGCGCCAGCATCGAGTGGGTTTTACCTCCACCAAAATTGGTTTGAAGCTGTACAACAGGATCACCACCATTTCCGGTAAGCCGCTGTACACCGCCAACAAGTAACCGTTTGAGGCTTTCAGTTAAAAAAGTGCGACGAAAGAACTCGGTAGGATTACGGTATTCGTCACTTCCTTCACCTAAATGAACTTGCCACAGATCGGCTGCAAACTCCGCCTGTTGATAACGACCACTGGCAACATCTGCATGGGGAGTTACTACATCCCGCCATGGCTTAAGTGACCCACTTGATGCAGATTCAATCAACGAACCACCGGCTTTTCGTTTCTCACTACGCACCTGTTCATCAAATACCAAACGGCGAAGCTCCATCTTGATTTTATTAACTTCATCAGATTGAGGAGCAGAAACAGCGGAAAGCAGCCGGGTCATGGAGTCAAGTGCCCGGTCCGTATCATCGCTGGTTAACGCCTCCTGATGTGCCCACTTATTGCGCCATTCCCTCAGTTCGCTTACCAGAGTCCGCTCAGAATGCCCCAAAGTGTTCCTGAAAACGTTATTCCATGATTCCCACATCAGTTTGAGCAAAGCGGCAACATCCCACTCAGAAATCTCTTTTTTTGCAAGCAAACGGTCTTCGCCAAGATTACGACGTGCCTCCTCAAGAGCCTGAGTTTTATAAATATTTTTGAACTCACGCTCGACAAACGGAGACACTCCCTGTCGAAGGAGTTCCATCGCTTTACCCACACGCTCATGATTGGTTATTGCCATTTGATTATTCCCCCAAGTTATTCAAAAAGATCAGATTGCACACCGAAACTGACAGGAGCGGATTCACGAGCAAGCCGAGTGATTTCTGGCCAACTCTGAACTAATCCGTTGTAGGAAATAGCTTCTTGAGCTCGCTTATTCCGTTCACAAATTGCATACAGTCTATAGGCCAACTCTTTCGCGGTATCTGCTTTACTCCCGAGCTTTCCAACTAATTGTGCTGCTGCAGACTCGCCCCCAGTTTCAAGGACCCGGATAAGGTGATGGACCATTTCCCATACAGTAAGGCGAGTATCAGTATCCGGATCCCAATCTTCAGGCAACTCTGATGGTTTCAGAAGTCGGACCTTTGGAGCCCTAGATAAAACAATTCCCGCTTCTACCATTCCAGCAACACTTGTGTTTTTTGCTTTTGATAACTTTTCAGCCTCTCCATATTCGTCCTCAGCAAAACCAAATTGTTCGAACCAAGTAATTGCCCAGCGGCTATCAGAATCAAAATCCCCATCTTGCCCTGCCAACACTTCACCTAAAGTTTCGTTGATGATCGACAAAGCTTCCCTAACTGTCATAATGTTACCAGAAGCATCTAATACTTTTGCATACCGAGTAAAGACAGACATCCCAGGACCAATAGAGGCTTGGGCTAAGTCAACTGGTGCAATATTGCCTGCTTGTAGATGCAAAAGAGCTAGTGGGCGTTATGAGTTGAGGGCAGAAAAACCCTCTCGTCTTGTAATTGACAGTGCATCGGCATTTCGTTGACGGCAGACTAATACGATACTAGAGGCAAGAACATTAGCATTTAGACCAATAACTTTATTAGCTAGTTCTGTACGGATAGGCCAAGTTCCAGTTAGAGAAAAACCAGCCCTAATTACAGCATCAAGGAACGTTTCCCACCCTGTCCGTGTCGTTCCAGTTTCGTCTTCTGTCTCTGATTGTTTGAATGCGTAGTAAATTGTAACCGGAAAAGCTGGATGGGCCTGCTTAGCTAAGCAATGCATTGCTTTCGTCATGCCCTCAAGAAAAAAGGCTTCAGCTTTCTCCTTGCTTCCATGTCGATAAGGAGTTGCAACGAGTTCTTCTGCTTTAGGTACTGCCATAGTGGTGAATAGCTCCGGAAAAACATCTTTCAAAGCTCGTCTTAGCCAAACATAGAAAAAGTCAGACAAATCAGCATATCCAATATTATCGTAATATGGAGGGTCTGTTGAAATAACTT
Organism: Bacillota bacterium; assembly: GCA_021849995.1. Classification (GTDB taxonomy): domain Bacteria; phylum Bacillota; class Desulfitobacteriia; order Desulfitobacteriales; family Desulfitobacteriaceae; genus JAJZSC01. The sequence continues at coordinate 2,075 of JAJZSC010000233.1, forward strand.
TTCCTATTGAAATCGATTGTTGCGATGCGTCTTGTTGGCAGGAATTCCCAGGAATGGCCGATAATCTTGATGTGATTTTTAGATTATCAGCTGTATATTTCACTGCACTTTTCCAGCAAATACCGGAGTTGCCTAGCACGTTTGACTCTGGAAAGTCCCACGTCATCTGTAGCGCTTGGCGTTTGAATGTTTGCATCACTTGTTCACCAGAGGGCTTCCAAGTTGCAATAGAACTATTGTAATCAGCAAGTCGGCTTATTGTAAAAGCCATATACATTGCAACTGCATCTGCGTAAGCTGTAGCTCCCAATCCACCATGAGAAAGAGCTTTGGAATCATCTGATAATCCGGCGGATATGGCATCATTTTTTACTTTGATTCGAACGTCTTGGATCATGTCGGAAAAGGTTGATAAAGCAATTAATTGTCTCGGTGAATAAAGGTCTCCATAAGTATCCATTCCATAAAGCGACACATTTACTCTGCATTTACCATGAAGGGGTGTCTCTGGCTTCCAACCAGAATTTGCGGAGAGTGCTAATGCTTCCATTTCATCTGTTGGCGGCAAATAAACTCGTCCTCGATCACCTCCTGCTACTATAGCCATTAAGCGCAAACCTATTCTTCCTGCCATGCCTTCTTCACGTATATATTCATAAGTAATTGGCGTATTCGACATTAAACACAAAAATCCCCCGCGTTTGCCGACTGTTGTGCCACGTGATTTTATAGCTACATCATGGGGTTTACCATTCGAGACAGTAAGCTTGTAATTATAGGCATTAATCACCGGCTCTATGTAAGCTTCTTTACCAGCTTTAGTAGAAAGCATGAAATTTGACACTAAAGGCACATCCACGTGGCGGAATGCAGGATTTGGACTCTTTACTGTCCGAGCCCAAATGTATGCAATAACTGGGAGTTTCTGACCTAAATACTTACTCAAATCAGACCTGTCATTGACAATTTGCTGAGTAATTTCAAAATTTGGATACAAATTGCCTATTAGTTCTTCAGCTTTATCTCGCATCCACTCACCATAATAGCGAATGTCCTCTGTAAGACCTTGTGCACCTTCCCAAGTTTGTAGTCCTGCTTTCTGTAGAGAATCTGGGTTGACGGGCTCTAACCCAGCAAACTTTTGAGGGATTTCAATCATTCCTTTATTAATTAACACTGCGACAGGATTAAGATCGGATGCAAAACTTGCAAGCCCTAATCGTTGCGCTTCTAAAGGTATTGCCCCACCGCCTGCAAAAGGATCGTGAAAACCTGGAAGCTTGTTCTGGTCAAATAGCTCACTTGCTTTTGGATGTTCGGCGTTTTGAAAACAAGTGCGTCGCCAACTATTTAAAATTTCATACCGTGCTTTTTCAAGTACGTCTAAGTTGTTAGTGTTTTCCCACAAGACTAATTCTTCGATTATGTCAAATAACCGTTGTCTCTCAATATCAGTGATACAATCTTCAAGCTTTGGTGTTTCTCCTGGTTCAGGGATTGACCCATCTCCATTTTTTTGAGCATCATCATATAGCCCGCACCGTACATTCCAAGCATCCAAACGCCTCTTTAGCTCAATTTCTGCTACTTTTATTTTTTTTGGGTCGTTCAGCAATGTATCAACATAAGATGTTGGGTCATCAACCATTTGAGCAAAAATAACCGCCCTAGCTGCGGCCTGAGGACGTCTTGCCCACCAAAGATGTAACCCACGAGGATGCGCCCCAATACCTGGTTGTTTTTCACGTGCAGATGCTATATTGATTGCTTCAAGAGGTAACGCAACCTCAATCAGTTTTTTTCCCATTGCTGCCTCCAGGCATAATAATCTAAATAAAATTTATGATTGATCTTAGAACTGACTCAGCTAGTAATACCGGGACTGCATTAGCTACCTGTTTGAGCCCGTTGCTACGAGTACCAGAAAATATCCAAGTATCTGGAAAACCGTGAATTCTGGCATATTCTCGAACAGACATTTCTCTATGATAAATTGGATGAATATATGATTTCGTACTTGAATCCATTCCAGCCGTTAACGAGTGCGAAGGCCCATCCCAAGGTGCTCTATATCGATATGATTTTTTGACTTGTATGCCTTGAGGGATCGTTTTGAAGTGTTCAATTGTAGATGGCCGATGTATTCGAGCTGTATGATTGTTGAAATTAAGCGCAGTTGGTTCGCAATTATCGGGCAAGTCCTTTAGCACATCGCCTACCGAAACATATGGCAAGAGGTCTGATGAATATGTTTGGTTTGACTCTGCCATTAACTCGCCATGTGTAGCTCTAGGAAACGCAAATGCAGTAGGTTCTTCATTTGACTTGAATCCAACAACAAACAGCCTCTTACGTAAAGATGGGACACCAAATTTTTGTGATTCAAGTATCTGAACCACCACGTCATAACCAGAATTTTTTAAACTCTGTACTAGTTCATCTAATACATTTTTCCACATATTGGCTAAAGACGGGACGTTCTCAAACAAAAATACTCTTGGCTTAAGCTCATTCACCAACCGTGAAAACTCAAATACTAATGGTGCCTTATCTCCTTCAAAGCCTTTTTTTCTACCAATTGAAGTAAAATCATCACAAGGAGGTCCCCCCATAAGCAAATCAACTTTGCTTGTCCCAATTGATTCTATAATCTGGGGTCCATGTAATTTTTTTACATCAGCCGCTATATGCTTATGAACAACATTTGGAAAATGGTTAGGAATGTTATTTATTGTTGTCTGTAGGAAAGTTGCGTTTGCATCCGTGGAAAAAAGTCTCGCTACACGTCCAGTTCTGCATGCGGCTATATCAAGACCACCAGCACCTGAAAACAACGAAACAACAGTAAGTTTATTATTCGTATTATGTAACTGAGTCATTATTTATCTTCCTTATATTGCTTTTGCGTTTCCCCACAAACTATGCCGGTCAACCCCATCCATAACAATTGCATGGGAGTCATTTGCAAACCTGCGCCTCTGAATCTGGGTCAGACTCATCCCCGACAGTTCATCATTTAATTGCTCATATTGTGTTTTACAATAGTTTGTCTTCTCAAAGTTACCGCTCTGTTCAAAAGCAGTCATCGCTTTTCTGGCAATCAGACGTGCCGTATAAATTGCCAAAGGAGAACGCCCGAAGGTTGATTGTCGTTTCAATTCAAAATGATACATCGCAAGATATGCTTGAGAAACTATCTCCCAGTCTGGAGCCCATAATTCTCCTGGAGCTCCGCATCGAGTTGTGCAGCTTTTGCATTTGCCTGTGACACAGCACTCTCGCCCACCAGCATCGAATATGTCATTCCATACCGTTTCGTTATATGAGATGTCTGCCATATGCCTGCTCCCGAGGTTGCCGGGAGAGCTGCCAGGAAACTTGTGCACGGAATGAAATGGTGTCCTTATAACCTTCGACGAAAGTCCCCTGCGCTCGATTTCCCCCAGCAGCCACTCTTCACTGCGAGCGCCACTATCAGATACTGCTGAGCCGATTCCAGCCCAGTCCTCCCGATTCACAACCCGGAGATAGGTGTTATCCAAAACGGAGAGGTATCGCTCAAATTCATTGAGCCGTAACAGATTCTCCTCAATGGAATGCCATCCTGAAACAGTAAGGTTAATAACCAACTGCGGAAATTCTGATAGAACCTTCAAGGTAGAGGACGGCACCTGCACATAAGCTGATGAAATGCAGAGATACTTAACATCTGAATAACCATTTTCCATTAGTACACGAAGATTCTTCAGAAGCTGACTTTCTTGCACTCCCGGCTTAACAAGAGCCATTGAGAGTGAGCCGTCAGAAGTCTGATTGTCCCGTATAGCAACGTCAAACGTTTGAGCAATCCTCGCT
>JAJZSC010000234.1 GCA_021849995.1 Bacillota bacterium
TTTTCTAACCGGTACAGAGGATATGGCCATTGAAAACATTAGAATAGTGGAGGAATAATCTTATGGAATTATGGTATACGGAACAGCACACAGACAACGTTCGCTTTTCCATCAAGGTTGACAAGCACCTTTATTCTGGTCAGAGTGAATTTCAGAGAATTGATGTCTTCGATTCAAAGGAATTTGGTACTTTTTTTACACTGGACGGCTTAATGATGGTTACTGAGAAGGATGAATTTATTTATCATGACATGATTGTGCATGTGCCAATGGCAACCAACCCAAAGATTAAGGATGTCTTGGTCATTGGAGCAGGGGACGGCGGAACAGTGAGAGAGCTGACACGCTACGCTACTATAGAAAACATAGACATGGTGGAAATTGATAAATTGGTAGTGGATGTGTGCAGAGAATATTTGCCCCAGACTGCCTGTAAGTTGGATGATCCTAGAGTACAGTTATATTTTGAGGACGGACTGAAGTTTGTTCGCTCTAAGGAAAATACCTATGATCTGATCATTGTTGATTCTACCGATCCGTTCGGACCGGGGGAGGGATTGTTTACAAAAGAGTTCTACGGTAACTGCTTTAAAGCTTTGAAGGAAGATGGCATCCTGGTTAACCAGCATGAAAGTCCTTATTATGAGGGGTATGCTAAGTCTATGCAAAGAGCTCATAAACGTATTCAAGAATTCTTCCCGGTTTGCAGGGTTTATCAGGCGCATATTCCAACCTATCCGTCGGGTCACTGGCTGTTTGGGTTTGCCTCTAAAAAGTACGATCCACTGACCGACATAGACGAGCAGGCTTGGAACAGTCTTGGACTGAAAACAAAGTATTACAATACTGAAATTCATAAAGGGTGCTTTGCTCTGCCTAACTACGTTAAAGAACTTTTAGCAAGTGCAGGGGAGTGAATGCTCGGCACCATTTATTGGGGTTATAGACTGGTTAGAGTTCCGTGTTGACCTCGCTGGGGTCGGAGGTTCGAGTCCTCTCAAACCCACCAAATGAAATCTTGTAAAGGCCTTCCTTGTAGGAGGGTCTTTTTTATGTTTGAAAAGAATAACTTCAATCCCCCTTGGCAATAGTAGAAGTGTTTGCACTTAAAAGATTTTCAGAAAACGGTAAAAAATTTTCAAAATAGTGCTTAAATCGAAATATGACCCTAACCAGTTCATATACTCTACTATGGAGGGATGCTAGGGTGGAACAACACTCCGTACAACTAGGCACAGTAAGATATAAAGATTACATATCCAATCAACTTTTACAGTTACGGGATCGTGAAGCACTTCCCATCAGCTTGGAAGAGTATAAGCAGGGCAAAAGGTGGCTTATAAATTGTTGTTTTGAGATCCCTTCTGATACGCCGGTAGGTGAACATAAGACAGTTGAAAGGATTCATAGTTATTATTTGGCAAATGCACTTGCAGATATAATACTAAGGCATTGGGAAAAAGATTACCTCAAAAGAACATTGCAGAAAAAACATCGGCTAAAAAAGGATGAATGTGCTTCAATATTAAATAAAGCAGTCCTTTATTTGAACAATGGTGTAGGTCAGAGCGCATACTACAAGATAAATAGAAAAACTGGGCTAGTAAATCAGATTCTTACTTGTTTTGAGGATGGTATATTATTTGATGTTGAAGGTTTTTTAAGATTTAGAGCAAATGAATACAAGAATGATCTCGAGAAGGCCGTTTCTTATGCTGTTGATGAGTATGTGCTGGAAAAAGAGTACTTTGAGTTTATTAACTTGTTGAAGCATTTTGTTGATTCTCAGACTCCTAAATTAGATACTCTGCATGTGGGTATAAATTCTCTGGGAAAGTTCAACTTATTTAACGACTTGGGAAAACGGATAACCAGTCAATACTTGGATGATTATAGTCTAGGAGATACTAGTGGTGAATTTTCTTATGAAGATTTACTTGTCAGTGCGCTCATTGCAGTAGCCCCCAGACAGATAGTTCTTCATATTAGGTATGAGGGATATCAGGATACTCTACATACAATTCGTCAGATATTCGAAGGACGGGTTAGTTATTGCACCGGATCTTGTAATATCTGTAAGAATGTTTGACAAAAGTTTCAGTTGTTATTAAAATATATTTCAACAAAGAAATTTAAAACAATCTTAAACTCCAAAAGTATTCTTGAAAGTAACTTAATATAGTTAAAACTATGATAGGGACAGTACCTCAACCAGTTGTCGTGATTAGAGAGAAAACATCGAAGGCTGCAAGTGTTTTCCACGAGGGTAGAGAGAATACCACCCTGGAGTTGTAAATCGAATGTAGTAGGTTTAGACGTGTCCTCGCGTTAAGGGGTCAAAGTGAAAGTATAAATATCTTTAATTTTGGGTGGAACCACGGGAATAGAACTCTCGTCCCTTAGACGGACGGGAGTTTATTTATGTTTGGGCGCAAGTTTAAAAGAAGGAAGTGTAAGGAATGGTCAAAGTCACCCTGAAAGATAATTCAATTCGTGAAGTTGAAGAGAATTCCACAATCGGCGAGTTAGCTGCTCAGATTTCTCGTAATCTAGCTAAGGATGCTATAGCTGCTAAGGTTAATGGAGAGGTAAAAGATCTTGCTTTCAAGTTAAAAGAGGATGCCTCTGTCGAGATACTTACTTTGGAAGATAGTCAGAGTTTAGATGTTCTCAGACATTCCACAGCCCATTTAATGGCGCAAGCAGTACAAAACCTATATCCCGGAACAAAACTTGGCATAGGACCTTCGATTGAAAATGGGTTTTATTATGATTTTGACTCTGAGCATGTATTTACTCCGGATGATTTAATAGCTATAGAGAGCGAAATGAAAAAGATAGTTAAAGAGAACTATCCTTATCAAAGAAAAGAAGTCTCAAGATCTGAGGCAATAGAGTTTTTCGGTGGTTTAGGTGAGAAGTATAAGGTTGAGCTCATTGAAGACCTGCCTGAAGGGGTTACCATTTCAATGTATACCCAAGGAAATTTTACTGATCTTTGTGTCGGTCCGCATGTTCCTTCTACTGGTAGTCTAAAAGTCTTTAAGCTGTTAAACGTTGCCGGTGCCTATTGGCGTGGCAGTGAAAAGAACAAAATGCTCCAGAGAATTTATGGTACTGCTTTTTCCAAACAGGCTGACTTGGATGAATATCTCTTTAAGCTAGAAGAAGCCAAGAGGCGTGACCACCGTAAGCTAGGACTAGAGCTTGATTTGTTTAGTCTCCATGAGGAAGGCCCAGGTTTTCCGTTCTTCCATCCCAAGGGAATGGTTCTGCGCAATCAATTAGAAGATTTCTGGCGGCAGGAACACAGAAGACGTGGGTATCATGAGATCAAGACCCCAATCATTCTTAATCGTGTTCTTTGGGAGCAGTCTGGTCACTGGGCGCATTATAAAGAGAATATGTATTTTACGGAAATAGATGATCAAGACTTTGCTGTTAAACCAATGAACTGTCCTGGCGGAATGATAATGTACAAGACAAAACTTCGCAGCTATCGCGATCTGCCCTTGAGGGCCGGCGAACTGGGATTGGTGCATCGGCATGAATTGTCAGGAGCATTGCATGGGCTATTAAGGGTTCGGAACTTTACCCAGGATGATGCCCACATCTTCATGCTACCTTCTCAGATCAAAGATGAAATAATCGGGGTAATCGAACTTGTTGACCGTTTCTACAAGATTTTTGGCTTTGAGTATCATGTAGAGTTGTCTACCAGACCTGAAGACTCCATGGGTTCTGATGAGGCATGGGAATTGGCTACAAATGCCCTGCAGGAAGCCTTGGAAGAAAAGGGTCTGGAGTATAAGATAAACCCTGGGGATGGCGCCTTCTACGGACCTAAAATCGATTTCCACTTGCGCGACTGTCTAGGACGGACTTGGCAATGTGGAACTATCCAGCTGGACTTCCAGATGCCTGAAAAATTCGATTTAACCTATATAGGGGAAGATGGACAAAAACACAGACCTGTTATGATTCACAGAGTAATTTACGGAAGTATTGAGCGCTTTATCGCTTTGCTCACAGAGCACTATGCCGGCGCCTTTCCAACCTGGTTAGCGCCAGTTCAAGTTAGGATCCTACCCATTAGTGAGCGCCACCATGACTACGCTAAGGACGTCCTAAACAGATTAAACGAATTGGACATACGTGCTGAGATGGACGAGCGTCGTGAGAAAATCAATTATAAAATCCGGGAAGCCCAAACTGAAAAGATTCCTTTTGCTTTAGTTGTCGGTGATCAGGAAGCAGAAACAGATACTGTTGCTGTTCGTCGTTATGGACAAGGGAATTCAGGGGAAAAGATGAGTGTGAAAGATTTCATCAGTCTGGTAGAAGATGAAATCAAGAGCAAAAAGAGGATAAATTAGTTAAAAAATTAAAAAGTTTTTAAAAAAGATTTGTTGACAAACGATAACGCTTTGTATAAAATAGATATGTTCAAGTAGAAGCCATCGTCTTCTCACCTCATGGCTACAGTCGATGAGGTATCTTCGGGTCCTGAGCGTATTGCTTGCTCATGATTGACATTAGAAGACGGATGGATATGTCCGTCTTTTTTTGTTTATATTTCTATAATAAGTATGGGGGTGGTCAGTTATTAGTAAGGATTTACGGATTAATGAAGAAATCCGGGCTCGGGAAGTCCGTCTAGTCGGTGAAGAGGGCGAACAACTCGGGATTATGTCTTCAAGAGATGCTTTACGAGTAGCAGTCGAAAAGTCCTTGGACTTAGTTGAGATTGCTCCTACGGCAAAGCCGCCTGTTTGCAAGCTCATGGACTTCGGCAAATTCAAGTATGAGCAGGCTAAACGGGATAAGGAAGCTCGTAAGAAGCAAAAGGTCATGGAGATTAAGGAGATTAAACTCAGACCTAATATTGAAGATCATGACTTTGAAACTAAAGCACGCAATGCTCAACGCTTTTTAAACGACGGAGACAAGGTAAAGGTAACAATTATGTTTAGGGGAAGGGAGATTACTCACCCTGACCTAGGCAAAGAGTTGTGTTTGCGTCTTGCGGAATTTGTAAAAGTCGAAGCTAATATAGAGCGTGAACCAAAACTAGAGGGCCGGAATATGATTATGATTCTGGCTCCGGTAAGACATGACTAATAACGAGAGGTGGATAACCATATGCCAAAGATGAAAACGCATAGTGGTGCTAAGAAACGTTTTAAAAAGACTGGAACTGGCAAAATTGCCCGTGCCCATGCTTTTACCAGTCATATTTTGGAGAAGAAATCTCCAAAGCGTAAGCGTAGTCTTCGCAAATCAACCGTTATGCATAAATCCGATGCTAAGAGAATTGAAAGACTAATCGCTTATCTATAAATATCAGTTGAGAAATAAAGGAGGTTCTTCCCTATGGCTCGTGTTAAAAGAGGGATGACAAAGCATAGACGTCATAAGAAAATTTTAAAGCTTGCTAAAGGCTATAGAGGTGCAAAGAGTAAACTTTTCCGCCCGGCTAACGAGCAAGTATTACATTCCTTAATGTATGCTTATGTACACCGTAAGGATAAAAAAGGTGATTTCCGCAAATTGTGGATTACCCGTATCAATGCAGCTGCTAGGATGAATGGTATTTCTTACAGCCGCATGATGAATGGTTTGAAAAAAGCAGGAGTTTCGGTTAATCGTAAAATGTTGGCTGAATTAGCTATCAACGACGCTGTTGCCTTTACACAACTTGCTAATGTTGCTAAGGCTCAGGTTAACGCTTAAAGCAAGGGGTGCAGATGCACCCCTTTTACATAAATTCGCTGTTCACTGCGCAATGTTATCCTGCCTAGGCTAATTTTCTGAGTAGACCGTCATGCCACGATGTAGCACCATTTGGAGAATGAAAAGCGAGCGGATGCTTTACATC
>JAJZSC010000235.1 GCA_021849995.1 Bacillota bacterium
AAAAGAGGCTCATCTACCAGAGTTGAATTGCGTAGTCCTGACCCGTCATGTAATCCTTATTTAGCTCTAGCTGTTCAGCTTAAAGCAGGCCTGGATGGAATTAAGAACAAGTTAATCCCACCGTCTTCTGTGGATTTAAACATCTATGAGATGAATATAGAAGAGCGGAAGCAGCTTGGGATAGAATCATTACCGGGTAACCTCATGGAAGCCCTTGAAGAACTAAAAAGAGATAATGTAATACGGGACGCTTTAGGGGAGCATATCTATAACCGCTTTATTGAAGCAAAGTCAAAAGAATGGAACAGGTATAATATGACAGTTCATCAGTGGGAAATAAATCAATATCTCGAGATGTACTAGAGATATTGGTCAAAGTAAACTTTCTATTAAGGCCTAGTTTAGCTAGGCCTATACTTTTTATACCAATCAGAAAGTATAGTCTGTGGTGGCATATCAGTGCATCTAGACAGCCGCCTGCGCCATAAGGCTTGGCGCCAGCCAAGATTTCTTTCTAGCGAATGAATACCCTTGCCCTGCAGATGGGTAGTAATTTGTAATAGGTATGCTTATTTTTTAATCTTGGCGAGGGCAAGGGTTGACTAGGGCTTTCTAGAATAGATAGCTAACCCGAAAAGAAAATTTTTAGAATATTCCGTATTAGTATAGATTTTACTCTAAGTATATGCTATCATATACTTAGAGTAAAAAATCACTTTCACGAGGGAGATGGTGCTTTGTGTTGATTAAGGAGGATAATACCATAATGCATAAAAGAATAAAATTCCAGATAGGAGACCGTGTAATAACTAATAATTGTCGTTTGGGTACGGTTGTAAGAGTTGATCGAGATGATCTTGGCGAGTATGCTGTGGTTAGGCTGGATATACTACCGGGCGAATTTGCTTATGACCCAACGGATTTAGAGAAATTATAGTGAACTTAATAAATGGCAATCTCTAAAGTTACGTTTATTCAACTTCTATACAATGTAAACTATAAGTTCATGCACTTACAAGTTTATTTCTAAAGAACGTCTTTTTGATGTTCTTTATTTTTTTTGCCTAAGAGTTATATTTGTGATGTCTCATACCATAGGTCATGGCATATACATAATATAACCCGTCGCTGACAAGATTGTTCAAGGAGAAAGGGGGGCTTCTTTTTGGAGGTTATTAAGTGGCTAAAAGACTATCGAGAGCAAGAATCAGCTCTACTATGGAAAGGTTCGTTTGGTGATTATTTACAACTGGTTATAGAAAAAACTCAATTAGCTCAGCACTCCCATGCACGCATATATTCAATGATTTGCGATGCTGGAGTAGAAACTGTTAACGGAGTGAAGAAATATAAGTTTTTTGAGAAGGAAATATTTGGATTGGACAGAACGTTGGAAAAGCTGGTAGAAGAGTATTTTCATACAGCTGCAAAACGTTTGGATGTTCGCAAGCGTATTTTGCTTTTGATGGGCCCTGTTAGTGGCGGAAAGTCAACTATTGTTACGATCCTAAAAAGAGGACTCGAACAGTACAGTAGAAATGATGAGGGAGCGGTGTATGCAATTGATGGATGCCCAATGCATGAGGATCCTTTGCATTTACTGCCGATCTCCCTACGAACCAAATTTGAAGAAGAGTATGGGATAAAAATAGAAGGTAATCTTTGTCCAGTTTGTCGAATGAGGTTGGATGAAGAATTTGGAGGAGAAGTAGAGCGGGTGCCGGTTAAGCGAATAGTTTTTTCTGAAGAACAAAGGGTTGGAATAGGTACCTTTACCCCTTCAGACCCAAAGTCTCAGGATATAGCTGATTTGACCGGAAGTATTGATTTTTCAACGATTACAGAATATGGTTCTGAGTCAGACCCTCGTGCTTACCGCTTTGACGGTGAGCTTAATAAAGCTAATAGAGGACTAATGGAATTCCAAGAGATGTTAAAGTGCGATGAAAAGTTTCTTTGGAACTTGTTGAGTCTTTCTCAGGAAGGAAATTTCAAGGCTGGGCGATTCGCCTTGATAAGTGCTGACGAATTAATTGTGGCCCACACTAATGAAAATGAATATAGAGCTTTCGTAGCTAACAAAAAGAACGAAGCGCTGCAATCAAGAATTATAGTACTCCCTATACCTTATAATCTTAAAGTTAGTCAGGAAGTCAAGATTTATGAGAAGTTAATCCGCCAAAGCGATTTGCGTGGAGTGCACATTGCACCTCATAGTTTATGGACAGCCTCAGTATTTAGTGTTCTTTCACGTTTAAAAGCTTCCAAAAAGCAAGGAATGGATTTAGTTAAGAAGATGAGACTTTACGATGGGGAGGATGTAGAAGGTTTTAATCAAAAGGATATAAAGGATTTGATGATGGAGGGAGAAGAACAGGGTGAGGGCATGAGTGGTGTAGATCCAAGATACGTAATTAACCGGATCTCTACTGCCCTGATTCGTGATGAACGCTTATGTATAAATGCCCTAGATGTTTTAAGAGCCCTTAGGGATGGACTTACACAGCATACTTCCATCACTAAGGATGAAAGGGAAAGTCTGGTCAATTTGATTGCTCAGGCTAGACGTGAATACGATGAGGTTGCTAAGAAAGAAGTTCAGAAAGCATTTGTATACGCCTATGAAGAATCAGCAAAGTCCCTCTTAAATAATTACTTGGATAATGTCGAGGCATTCTGTAATTCTAACAAGTTATTTGATCCTATTACTGGTGAAGAATTAGATCCAGATGAACAGCTTATGAGAAGTATCGAGGAGCAAATTGGGGTTTCGGAAAATGCCAAGAAAGCTTTCCGGGAAGAGGTTCTGATACGTATATCCATTTTTGCCAGGAAGGGAAAGTCATTCCAATACAATTCCCACGAGAGACTCAAGGAAGCGATCGAAAAGAAATTGTTTGCAGACTTAAAAGACGTTATAAAAGTTACTACCTCAGTCAGTCATCCTGATCAAGAACAACTACGAAGAATAAATGAGGTTACAGATCGCCTAATCAAACATCATGATTATTGCCCAATCTGTGCAAATGAGATAGTAAAATACGTGGGATCTCTCCTTAACCGTTAGGGGGGAGATAAATGAATGATGATATTATAGTTAACAGAGACGATTGGAGTTTGCACCGTAAGGGATATCAGGATCAAAACCGACACAAGGAAAAGGTTCAAGAAGCGATAAAGAATCAACTAGGGGACCTCATAGTTGATGAAAGCATTATTTTGACTGATGGTAAACGAACAATGAAAATTCCCATGAGGTCGCTAGAAGAGTTTCGATTCCGTTACGACTTTAATAAGAAAAACCATACAGGTCAAGGTACGAAAAAAATGGCCCCAGGGGATATTCTAGCCCGCGATAATGCCAAAGGAAAGGGAACGGGCAGTGGCGCGGGTGAGGAACCAGGTATTGATATTTACGAAGCCGAGATCTCCTATGAGGATATTGCAGCTATCCTGTTTGAAGAGCTTTGTCTGCCTAATCTTGATGACAAAAAGCGTCCTTTGATTGCTCACGACAAGCCCGAGTTTAACGACGTCCGCAAAAAAGGCTTAATGGCAAATATAGATAAAAAAAGAACACTAATAGAAGCTATTAAGCGCCAAGCCCGGGATGCCCAGACTGATGAGTCGCTTAAAATAACTCCTGATGATTTAAGATTCAAAACTTGGGAACCCCACCCGAACTACGAAACCAACGCTGTGATCTTGGCGATGATGGATACTTCAGGCTCGATGGGGCAATTTGAAAAATACATCGCCAGAACTTTCTTCTTTTGGATGGTTAGATTTTTACGCACAAAGTATGGAAATGTAGAGATGAGGTTTTTAGCTCACCATACGGAAGCAAAGGAGGTTACTGAGGAGGAGTTTTTTACACGGGGAGAGAGCGGAGGTACACGTTGTTCATCAGTATATCAGCTTGCCTTGGAGATGATACAAAAGGACTATCCTCCTGCCCATTATAATATTTATCCTGTTCATTTTACCGATGGAGATAATATTGGTTCAGACAATTCACGTGCCCTAAGTCTTATGCAAAAACTTGTTGAGATAAGTCAGGTAGTTGGTTATGGGGAAATTCTTCGCACCCATTACTCGAGTACTTTGATGGCCACACTTAAGAGAATTACTGATCCAAAACTTCGTTTAGTAACAATCAGGGATCGTAATGAAGTTTATGGAGCATTGAAAGCAGTTTTTTCCTAAATACCTTTTAGGGGGAAGCCATGCGAACAGAAATTCAAGAGTTGAACGCTATAGCCAATAATATAGCAGAAGTTGCCAGAGGCTTGGGGTTGGACTTTTATCCAGTTCATTTTGAGCTTTGCCCCGCTGAAGCTATATATACCTTTGGGGCCTATGGCATGCCCGTTCGTTTCACTCACTGGAGTTTTGGTAAAGCTTTTTACCGGTTAAAGACTCAATATGACTTGAATCTTAGCAGGATCTATGAGCTTGTCATAAATTCGAATCCAGCTTATGCTTTTTTGCTAGAGGGAAATAAGTTGATTCAAAACAAGCTTGTAATAGCGCATGTTTACGCTCATGTTGACTTTTTTAAGAAGAATCGTTATTTTGCTAAAACTCCCAAAGATATGTTGGAACGCATGGCTGCCCATGCCCAACAAATTCGTGACTATGAGTTAAAATACGGACGCTTAAAAGTAGAGCAAATTTTAGATGCAGCACTTTCAATTCAGGAGCATATTGATTCACGCGCACATGTAAATCCAAAAGTTGAAACTAATGAAATTGAATTGAAACGACCTTATAAAGTGAGGCGAAAAACTTCAGGGTCAAATTACGAGGATCTTCTTGAGTTGGATATTGAAAATACAGGTCAAAGGGAAGTTCAAAAATCGCCTAATGAGGATTTGCTCCTGTTTTTAATCGAGAATTCGCCAGTGCTGGAAAATTGGCAAAAAGATATTATTAGCATGGTTAGAACTGAGTCGCTCTATTTTTCCCCTCAAATAGAAACTAAAATAATTAACGAGGGGTGGGCTACTTTCTGGCATTCTAAAATTATGCGAGAACTTGATCTTTCTCAGGCAGAGGTTTTAGATGCAGCTGTGATGCATAGCCAAGTTGTTCAGCCTTCACGTCTTACTTTAAATCCCTATTATTTAGGATATAAAATTTGGGAAAGCCTAGCTGAAAAAGAAGATTTGGAATTCTTATTTGAGGTAAGAGAAGCTGAGAATGACTTATCTTTTGTAAGGAATTACCTTAATAGAGATCTTGTGGAGAAGTCAAATCTTTTTAACTTCAGAAAAATTGGTGCGCATTGGCAGGTTACAGAGACTGACTGGACAAAAGTGAGAGACAATTTAGTTCAGTCTCTAGTTAACGGAGGGCATCCAAAGATCAATGTGATAGAGGGGGATTATGAAGGGAAGCGGGGACTTTATCTAAAACACATTCACGAAGGAATTGACCTGGATGTAGTGTACTTGGAGAAGACACTTGCCTTAGTTCAGACTCTTTGGGGTCGGTTGGTATATCTAGAGACTATTCTTGATAGCAAAAAAGTTATTTTTGAATGTCAGAACGGCTTGGTAACCAGGCGTCATATTTTGAAGAATAACGAAAAGGAGAATTAGGTTTTAAGTTTTTTAATAAATGTTTTTCATGAATGTTTCTAAACTATGGACAGTATGGTAAAATCAAGCATGGTGCCTAATAATGCACCATGCTTCTCCATGCTAGGGGTGTGCCGCCAGACCAGGCGCCAGCCAAGACTTCTATATAAAGGAGGATAAAGTTGGAAGCAATTTTAGCACAGCTAGGGCAGATTGTTGTAAATCTCATTTCCAGTTTTGGGTATGCCGGGGTTTTTATAGCGATGGCTATTGAAAGTGCCTGTATTCCTTTACC
>JAJZSC010000236.1 GCA_021849995.1 Bacillota bacterium
AAGAAAATCAACTTCTTTCTTAAAGATCTTAAAGAGCCGGTTCCCAAATACGTTGCACCAGAAAAAGCCCCAGGAAATTCCCCTGAAGCAGCAAAAGAACATCCGCTATACTTAAATACCTCTAAAGTTGCATCCCATTATCATACCCAAAATGCTCATTTTTCCTGGGCAACAGAAGTAGAAACCCCCTATTTGGAGATTCACCCCAAGACTGCCGAAAGTATAGGGATAAAAGACGGAGATAATGTCACTGTGGAAACTAAGCAAGGCAAATTAACGCTCCCCGCTAAAGTAACCCTTGGCATTCATGAAAAAGTAGTGAATACCCAACCTTACTTCGGCCTGCACTCCTTATATAAGCTGGAACCGGTTAATTCCCTTTTCCCCAATGTTATCGATCCGGTGAGCCAGGGTTTCCCGCAAAAAAATATCCAGTGCAAGGTCAGCAAGGCTTAATGGAAGGAGGGTGTGAGATATGCCTAAGTATGGAATTTTAGTAGATGTGAGCAGTTGCCTGGGCTGTAAATCCTGCGCTTTGTCCTGCAAATACGAAAACAATGTTCCAGCCGGTGTACCCTGGCTTAAAGTTGAGGATGAGGTATTGAGTGTAAGTAAAGGAGTACAGAGATTCTCCTTTCCCATGGGATGCCTGCATTGTGGAGAACCGTCCTGTGCCAAGGTTTGTCCTGTAGGGGCTATTACGAAAGAAACAGACGGAACAGTCCAACGCAATCCTGAAAAATGTGTTGGGTGCAAATACTGCCTCAGCGCATGTCCATTTGGACAATCCCGGTTTGACAATCTGACCCAAAAAGCTGAGAAGTGCAATTTATGCCAGGACCGTCAAGCAAGGGGAGAAGCGCCTGCCTGCACTGTAAACTGTCCTGTCAAGGCTCGCATGGCCGTTGCCCCGGACAAACTTAAAGAAGAGGCCGAAAAACGGCTCGCCCAGACCAAAAAATTAGGGTTAAACTATACTCTTTATAACGGACAGAATGTCGGTGGTACGCAGGTTGCCTACTTAGTACCTGAAGGAGTAAGTCTTAAAACTGGGCCTCAGGGGAAAGAAAGATCAGGGACAGTCGGAGTGTGGCAGGATGTCATCAAACCGGTTGCCAAAGCAGGACTCGGCGGGGTTGTCGGTGCCGTGGCCATCGCAGGGGTATTAAATGCCAGGAAGAAGGAGGAAAATTAGAATGAGCCAGCGTGTACAACGCTTTAATAAAACTGAACGCATAGCCCATTGGGCCAATGCTCTTTTCTTTGGACTTCTCTTCTTAAGTGGGATGGTACTCTTCACCGGAGGGATTGCTTCTGCCTTAGGCCCTGGGGGTGTGGCAATTTCGAAGCTTATCCATAGGATTGCAGCAGTTCCTTTCATCCTAGTTGTTCCGGTTATGATGTTTTTTGGCACTCCCCAGACGACAAAGCTTTGGTTGAAGGAACTTTTTAGCTGGGGCAAGGAGGATTTTGCCTGGCTAAGCCGATTTGCCAAAGAATTCTTTGGCGGGCAGGTAGACCTTCCCCCCCAAGGGAGATTAAATGCCGGTGAGAAGATAAACTCTTTGTTAGGAATCGTCGGCTGTGGGCTTTTAAGTATTAGTGGCTTGATTATGTGGTTTAGCAATTACTTCTCGGCTTCTACTATCCTTACTGCCTATGCAATCCATGACTTGGCAGCCGCAACTGTTGGGGCTGCGATTATTGGTCACGCCTATCTCGGGCTTTTCCATCCGGGATCTAAGGAAGCCCTTAATGGTATGATTGATGGTACAGTTTCAGAGGAATTTGCCAGGGCACATCATACCAATTGGTATTTGGAACAGATAAATAAACATTCGACAGCTAAGTGAGCCACAAACGCACAATTTTACCATTTACCATGATTTAAAGTCTGTATTTTAGAGTTATCGGGATGTTGACGAGTTAATGTCGACATCCTTTTACGTTAAGATCTTTAAGTTTTGGCTTCTGCTTAAATGTTTAAGCTAAATTGTTTCTGCTTTTTAATTTGCATGGTACACTAATAATAGAAACAAGCAGCATTTAGGGGTGCTAGGATGAAAAAACAGTGGATAGTTGCTATTGTAGCTGTTTATATAATTTTTATCTTCTCTTTGGTTGTTTATTCCGGAGAGAAAACACATGTTTTTAAAATAGGAATTTTATCTGTCAATGCTGACCGCCTTGAAAAAATCCAGGGGCTCAGGGATGGGTTAGAAAGGTTGAGGTATCAGGAAGGACAGAATGTAATTTACACAAGTCGGAATGCTAAAGATGACTTGGACAAGCTGCCTTTACTTGCTGACGAGTTGTTAAAAGGGAAGCCTGATGTGCTGGTTGCTGCGGGAGCCGCAGAAGCTGGGGCTTTAAAAAATGCTACAAGTGAACTGAAATCTCCTCCGCCGGTTATCTTTATGGGAACGCTTTCCCCAGTGAAGCTCGGACTGGTAGATAGCGCAACTCAACCTTCAGGTAATTTGACGGGTTTGGATAATTATCACCTGGAACTAACTCCTAAGCGGATAGAAATTCTCCATCGTTTATTGCCAGAAATTAGAAGTGTAGCAGTTTTGGGGGATAAACGCATATTGGCCTACGAGCAAATTCAGGAAACGGTTCAGTTAATTGCTAAGGAATTTCCGTTAACGATAAAAATGTACACAGTTGGCAGTGTTGAAGAAGTCGAACCGGTATTTAGGGAAATGCAAAGGGAAAAGGTTGAGGCGATCGTACTTCTGCCAGGGTTCTTTCTGGAGACAAACACTGAACAAATAATAAGTCAGGCAACACAGAGAAGCCTCCCTGTCTTTGGGCTATATCCAAGCGATGCAGAGAAGGGCTGTTTAGCGTCTTATGGAACATCTTATTTTGACCAAGGGGCACAAACGGCACAGATGGTGGACAAGGTATTGAAGGGGGCTAAACCAGGGGAAATCCCGGTTGAGACTCCTGACAAACTGGTTTTTGTCATCAATCTGAAAACAGCTAGGGAACTGGGCATAACTCTTTCGCCAACGGTGTTAAGTTTTGCAGATAAAGTAATCCAACCATAAGCAACCCTAGAACTCGAAAGTAGAGGTACAAACGTGAAAAAGAGTTCAATTCCTTGGTGGATGCGCATTAAAATTCATGTTCTCTTGTTTGGAGTGGCTATGTCTATTCTCCCTCTGTTTTTTCTCGGGTATCTAAGCTTTTCGGCAGTGAGACAACATCTGGAAAAGAATATCCATGAACAAAACTATGAGCGGGTTACGGTGCTGGCTAATGAGATGCGGGAGTTCGTTTTAAATACAGAGAACAGCTTGATCCATCTTACAGCAGCAAATGCTGTTTCCTTAGTCGGAAAAGATGAAACCTCGCGCAAGATTATTTTAGGCACGCTTTTACGTCAGGAAACATTTGTTGAGGAGATCAAGGTTGCAGATAAGGATTTTAACCTTCTAGACCACGTAGCCCGCCGGGACGTTGTGTTACCTCACTTAGAGATTACTAAAATCGAAAATCCAGTAGCTTTTGATCAGACTTTGGCTATGAGTCAGGTGTTTTTCTCAAATGACCGGCGACCGCAATTTTACTTGACAGTAGCAGTTCAAGATCCTATTATCAGAGAACGAATTGGTTACTTGCAAGCTAAAGTCGACCTAAAGGGGATTATAAGTAAATTCGTTAACTTGGGACTGGGGCAAACAGGGTATGTATACCTTGTTGACCAAAGTGGCAATTTAATCGGGCACACTGACTTCAGCCGAGTTTTGCGTCAGGAAGAAGTCCGTCAAAATCCCGCTGTTCAAAGCTTTATAGAAGGTAAAGCTTCTTCTACTGAAAGTGAGCATGTTAATGTAGATGGTGTGAAAGTTATCGGGTCGTTTGCGACAGTGGGTACCCCTAATTGGGCTGTATTTGTAGAACAACCAATTAGTGAAGCATATAAGCCTATCTACGAATTCTCCATAAGACTGCTCATGATTGCGATTATGATCATGGTCATTGTTACGATTCTAAGTATAGCCTTTGGTCTGAAGCTCGTTCATCCGGTTGAGAATCTCGAAGGTCAGGTCCGGCGGATTATTTCCACAGGGGATCTGGAATCTCATATTCCCATCGAGAGCTGGGATGAAATAGGGAGACTTGTCCAATCGTTTAATCAGCTGTTGAATCTTTTAGACGAGAAAAATGAAAACCTCAAAGATGAAAAGGAGCTTCTGACCACGGTCGTTGATGGAATCGGAGCGGGAATGGTTCTCTTAAATTCGGAGAAGAAAATTATTTGGTGGAATACTAAATTTGCCGAATGGTTTGGAAATGAGTTAGTAAATCTTCCTTATGAGCAAGTCTTTAAGGACGAGAATATGGAGGGCTTTCGCTTAGAAAATGGTCGTATTATTTCTGTAAGTGTTGCCGGGGAACGTCGCAACATTCGGCAGATGTACTATGAATTAACTCCGGATAACCCAGAGAATGCTGCCTATTTGCTGCTACTAGCAGATGTTACCCAAGAGGTTGAGCTGGAAGCCCGGATGATCGAGACGGATAAAATGGCGGCCCTTGGTTTGCTGGCTTCAGGAGTTGCCCATGAGATTAATAATCCTCTGGCCATCGCTGCCGCTCATAGTGAGGATTTGCTCGATCGTCTAGATGAGGAAGAGCCGGGGCCAAGTCAAGGGGAAATAAAAAAAGGCTTTAAGATTGTGCTGGAGCAAATAGTTCGCTGCAAGCAGATAACTGCCCGTTTGCTCGGTTTTGCTCGTAAGCGTACGACTGGGCCCGACCTCGTGGATATTGGAGTGGCAAGTCTTCAGACGCTTGGCTTGTTAGGGCACAGGGAGAAACAACAAAATATAAAGATTGAAAGCCATTTGGAGCACGGTCTCTTTGTATCGGGTAATGAAAACGAATGGCAGCAAGTTGTCCTTAATATTTTGACTAATGCTTTCGATGCTTCTGCCGAGGGAGGAGTTATCGAAGTCAAGGGCTGGCGTGAAGGAGAAGAAATACTCTTTACGGTAAGAGATTATGGGCAAGGGATTTCCCAAAAGTACTTGAAGAAAGTATTTGACCCGTTTTTTACAACCAAGCCTTCAGGACAAGGAACTGGTTTGGGGTTATTTGTTAGTTATGGAATTGTCCAGAAGATGCAGGGTAAATTGGCATTGGAAAGTATAGAAGGTCAAGGGACTATAGTAAAGATAACTTTACCTTCTCATAAGGCAGGGGATTAAAGCTTATGAAGTACTCTCAAAAGATTCTTATCCTAGACGATGAGGAGGCTTTGCGCGAGATTATCGCCCAGCGTTTGCGGCGCAAAGGGTATGAAATATTAGAAGCCGGTACAGCGGAAGAAGGGCTATCCTGTATAAGGGATACCCTGCTTGATGCCGTCCTTTTGGACCTCAGACTGCCGGATGGTGACGGACTTACCCTTTTGCCGCAGATTAAACAATTACAGCCAGATCTTCAAGTTGTTATGTTAACCGGACACGGGACTATTGAATCAGCCATAGAAGCAATAAAGCTTGGAGCGTATGATTACCTGACTAAGCCCTGCAACTTGTCAGAACTCGAAATCACATTGCAAAAAGCCTCAGAAAAACGGAAGCTGTTACTAGAAAACACTGGACTCAGGCAAATGGTCAGCCGCCAAACTTCGGAACTAAATATTGTAGCTGAAAGTGCCCAGATGCTTGCTCTCCTGGAGATGACCCGCAAGGTTGCCTAAACTGATGCTTCCGTCCTTATTCAGGGTGAGAGCGGAGTGGGAAAAGAACTGATAGCCCGGGCTATCCATCTCTGGAGCATCCGGGCAAACCGTCCCTATATTCCCTTAAACGCAGGTGCCATCC
>JAJZSC010000237.1 GCA_021849995.1 Bacillota bacterium
ACAATGTAACTAATCATATCTTCGGTTAATGCCATAATATCTTCATAATTAGCATATGCTTGATATAATTCCATCATGGTAAATTCAGGATTATGCTTTATAGAAATTCCTTCATTACGGAAGTTCCGTCCTATTTCATAAACCTTATCAAATCCACCTACTATAAGCCTTTTAAGCGGAAGTTCCAAAGCAATTCTTAAAAACAAATCAATATCCAAAGCATTATGATGAGTAATAAATGGCCTAGCAGAAGCCCCGCCAGCGATTGTGTGCAGGGTTGGAGTCTCTACCTCCAGAAACCCTTGGCCTTCTAAATAATCGCGCATTGCACTAATAATCTTGCTTCTAGTTACGAAAACCTGACGAACCTCAGGGTTGACTATCAGATCGACATACCGTTGCCGGTAACGGAGCTCTACATTGGTGAGACCGTGGAACTTTTCCGGCAGTGGCCGAAGAGCCTTGGAAAGCAGTTTTACCTCATGTGCACGCACAGAGATTTCCCCTCGCTTTGTACGGAAAACTGTCCCCTTAACTCCAATGATATCTCCTATATCGAATTTGCTTATAAACTCAAAATTATCAACTGTCAGGTCATCAGTACGGATATAAACTTGAATTCGGCCACTAAAATCTTGTAAGTGGGTAAAGATTACTTTACCTTGGTCACGTTTTGACATCATTCTGCCGGCAATAGATACTTCTTGATCCTGAAGTTCATCAAAGTTATTTAAAATATCTTGGGCCATATGTGTACGCTCGTAGCGGTCAGCATATGGTTCGATGCCGTTCTGACGGAACAGCTCAAGCTTCTCTAATCTGACTTGCCACAAATCATTACTTTCATCCATTATAAACATTCCTCCACTAAAAAACTGTCTTTATCAATTTTAGCAAACTTCGACATACCTAAACAAGAAATAACACAAAACGTTTTATCGTTATCTAAAATAGGCAATATGCAATTGTATTATGCACAACAGTCCAGTGGACTGTTAGAAGCATAAAGAACGTTACAATGCAGATTGCCAGCCAGCCTTATAAAGATATCATGCAATAAAAGTGGTTGGGAAAGTCCACAACCACTTATACATGCCCTGATACTCTTGTTTACATTACGGAAACCTGGTTAATTATTTAATATCTAAGATCTGATAGTGTAAAACACCAGCAGGAACAGAAACTTCGATCGTACTTCCTTTGGCTTGCCCAAGTACAGCCTTTCCAACCGGAGATTCATTGGAAATCTTATTTGTCCCAGGATCTGCCTCTGCGGAGCCGACAATAGTGTACTCCTCTTCGTCCCCATAATCCAAATCCTTCAGCAGAATTTTCGAACCTAATGAAACTACATCTTTACTGTCATTGTCATCAATTACTCGGGCATTTCTTAACATCTTTTCAAGAGTGATAATACGTCCTTCAATAAAGGCTTGTTCATTTTTAGCGTCATCGTACTCTGAGTTTTCACTGATATCCCCAAACTCGATTGCTTGTTTAATTCGTTCGGCAACTTCACGTCTTTTAACTGTTTTAATATGCTCTAGTTCATCTTCTAGTTTTTTGAGTCCCTCAAGTGTAAGAATAACTTCTTTTTCGAGCATTACTATATCGCTCCCTTTTCTCGTCCTGCTAAGTTTTACGGCTTGTTCGTGGAAACTATCTATCTTGCCTCCAACGAGCGAAATGGAATAATCTTTCAGATTTCTCAAACATTACTCGTTATTATAAGGAACACCTACGGCAATGTCAAGGATTCATTTTCCAAATCTCCACTAGGTGCTCTTCTATTCTTCCTATTTTATCCCAAACTATTCATTTAAGTGAAAAAACTTAACCTTTCTTTTAAAGAATCTTGGCTGGCGCCAAGCCTTAGGCGCAGACGGCTGCTTAGTTGCCCTTATGCACCCTAAAAGCTATCCTTCCTGATTATGCTAAAAAAGAATCGAAGGTCACTCACTTAGAATTCTCATAAACACGTTACGCATCTCTTCAGGATTTTTTGTTTGCATTATTCTATCCCGTAATTGTGCTGATCCCCTTAAACCCTTTATATACCATACTGCGTGTTTGCGCATCTCATTAACCCCTATGCGCTCTCCCTTGTATCTCAGAAGCCTGTCAAAGTGCTCTGAAGCCGTTGTTAACCTCTGTAATGGACTTGGCTCGATCTCGATAGTCCCCAGATCAAGATATTTTTGCACGGAAGCTATAAGCCAGGGGTTTCCCAAGGCTGCGCGTCCGATCATTACTCCATCACAATGGCTTGTCTGAATAAGTTTAAGCGCTCTCTCTGGGCTAGTAACATCTCCATTCCCAATCACGGGTATTCTCAACTGTTGCTTGACTTTCCCAATCCAATCCCAGTTGGCCCTTCCCGAATAGAACTGTGCCCTTGTCCGTCCATGAATAGTTATAGCTTGAATGCCAGACTCCTCTAATCGTTGTGCCATCTCCAAAACAACTAGGTTATCTTCATCCCAACCAAGCCTTGTCTTAGCAATTACCGGTATTTTAACTGCTTTAACAACCGCTCTGGCAATTCTCTGTGCCCGTGGGAGATCTAGAAGTAATGATGCACCCTCCCCATTTTTAACGATTTTAGGTGTAGGACAACCCATGTTAATATCGATGATATCTGCTCCCCGTTCCACCGCTAATTTTGCAGCCTCAGCCATCGTCTCAGGTTCGGAGCCAAATAGCTGGACAATTCGAGGTTCAGGTTCTCCCTCCAGATTTAACATACTTAAAGTTCTGGGGTTTTTGTAAGTTAGAGCCTTATCACTAATCATTTCAGTCCAGACATATTTCCCGCCTACCGAAACTACCGTCTCCCTGAATGCCTTATCAGTTACTCCAGCCATAGGCGCTAAAAAAACTGGGGTACCTAATTCATATTGTCCAATTTTCATGTCTAGACCCCCAGAGTATGAAGAAATAACTAGGCGAGTCAAAATAATTGTATTTTAACTGGAGATGCTTATTAACTAGCATTTCTTTCATAAATTATCAATAAACCTTCCAAGGTAAGGAAGGGGTCAACAGTCTCAATAGTCTCAGAATCCTGAGCTATAAGCTCTGCTAGTCCTCCTGTAGCGACTACCTTGGTATCCTGCCCGAGTTCCTCTTTCATCAGCTTCACTATTCCATCTACCTGCCCGCAAAAACCAAAATATATTCCTGACTGCATCCCTGCCACGGTATTTTTGGCAATGACACTTTTTGGTCTTACTATTTCAATTCTCGGTAGCTTAGAAGCTCGCTGAAACAAAGCCTCAGTAGAAATTCCTATTCCAGGTGCTATTGCTCCTCCTAAATACTGGCCTTTGGCAGATATAGCACAAAATGTCGTTGCAGTGCCGAAATCTACAATGATAAGAGGTCCACCATATTTCGAATACCCTGCCACAGCATTAACTATTCTATCGGCACCGACCTCTTTTGGATTATCATATACAACAGGTATTCCTGTTTTAATCCCGGGCCCGATTACTAATGCTTCCACTCCGAAATACTTCCTTGCCAAACCTTCTAATGTAGGCATTACAGGTGGCACAACCGACGAGATTACGACTGCCTTAATAGAGTTAAAACTTAAATCACTTAATTCAAAAAAACTCTTTATCATCACTGCATACTCATCAATAGTTCTGGACTTGTCTGTAGAAACCCGCCAATGGTGAGTTAGGGTCTTTTTTTGATATACCCCAAGAACGATATTAGTATTTCCAACATCAAAAACCAAAATCATGCAGAATTCTCCCCTATCTACATTCCCTAAAAATTGTCTGACTTTTATAGAGCCAAGTCTCAGGTGCAGGCGGCTGCCTAGATGTACTGCACCCTAAAAGGAATGCTTACTACTAGTACTCTGAAAAAGGCAGTTTCAAGCCCAAGAAGCTACCGAAGGATTTTGGTTTACATAAGGGAACGGCTTTAAGCGAGCAGGAAACCAAACTTCGCGAAAAGTACGTAGTGGAAACGGGTTGGAAACTGGACGTTTCCAACTGGCCACTGAGGCAGGAGCCGATTTGGCCAGTTCATCCTTCGCCGTTAGGCTATCTCTTTGAGCTGGCGGCTTCGGCGAAACCCTCCACTGGAGGCTTTCGTGTTGGAACGAAGCTACTTGAGCGATTAGTTTGGTCCGCGCAGCTTACCGAGTGACCGGTGTAAACCAAAATCCTGGAGACATCCACTCTTTTTCATTCTCTGCTGTGCTTCAGAGAGGCATGAAAGCCTGATATGCTCAAAAATAGCCCGTAATCCCTCTTAATTTAACCTCTCCAGAGACAAAAGACATTTGCTGACCATTTATATCAAGTAGAAGCTCTCCATCTGCAGTTATACCTGAAAAGATTCCTCTAAATGTTTCTGTCCCTCTATAGACGATAACTTCACGCCCCAGTCCGGCAGCATTCTCGATCCATCGTTTCCTTAGAGTTTCAAAACCACCCTGTTCTAGCCCCTTAACTTCTTCCTCCAACTGCTTTATAAAACGTGCTGCAAGTAAATTAAGGTTAACAGGATATCCTAATATATCCAAGAGACTAGCGGCTAATGTTTCATTTTCCATCTTCGGGGCTGGGACATTGGCGTTAAGTCCAATCCCTAGAATGAGTGTTTGTACAGTATTCCATTCACCTACTACTTCTCCCAAAATACCGGCGAGTTTTTTATCCTCATACATCACGTCATTTGGCCATTTGATTTGAGTCTTAAGCCCAAACAGATTCTGAAGTGTGGTAACCATGGCCACCCCTGCAGCAAGAGTAACCTTAGATGCATCTGCCAAGTTTAGATTCGGCTTCAAGGCTGCAGTAAGCCACAATCCTCCCAAGGAAGACTCCCATTTGCGACCTAAACGACCCCGCCCAGCAGTTTGCTTCTTGGCTATAACAACGAATCCATCCCCCTCACCTTGTTTAACATTTTCCTTGGCAAAATCATTAGTTGATGCCAACTCTTCGAAAAGAATAACTCGTTGACCCAGCCGCTCTGTTTCCAAGTAATAAGCAATGGCCCATTCATCCAGCTCGGAGGTAATCTTCTGCAACCGATAGCCATTTTTTGTCTGTGCCTCTATACCATACCCCAAATCCTTTAGTATCTGGATTTGTTTCCAAACAGCCGCTCTGGTAATATTTAGGCTTTTACTTATACTTTCTCCTGAAAGATAATGACCCTGGCTATTAACCAGGAGGTCTAGTATTTTACCTCTCACTATTACTCTTCTCCCAATCCAAGAATCTGACGTGTTGATTGTTTAATATCCCCTATATCAAGACTAAAGTCCAAGGCTTTTACGGAATGTGTCAAAGAGCCTATTGAGATAATATCTACTCCAGTTTCAGCTACCTTGCGAATATCTTGTTCCTTTATACCGCCAGAAGCCTCAACTACCGCTCTCTTGGCGATAATTTGAACTGCCTCATGCATATTCTCTAGGCTCATGTTATCCAACATGATAATATCGACTCCAGACTCAGCGGCCTCCCTTACCTGTTCTAGGGTTTCGCATTCCACCTCAATCTTGGTGACATGCCCTGTGAGCTTGCGGGCGGTTGACACCGCTTGCTTAATCCCTCCAGCCGCTGCTATATGATTATCCTTTAGCATTATTGCATCATATAGACCAAATCTATGATTACGCCCGCCACCAACTCTTACGGCATATTTTTGTAAAAGTCTTAAGCACGGCAAGGTTTTCCTGGTATCTGTGATCATAACAGGTAAACCTTCCACCTTTTTAACGAATTCTCGTGTTTTAGTCGATATTCCTGACAGGTGTTGCAACAGGTTAAGTGCGGTTCGCTCCCCCTGTAATATGTAGCGTAAAGGTCCA
>JAJZSC010000238.1 GCA_021849995.1 Bacillota bacterium
TGGCACCGGGCTTGGGGAACTTCACCTGGAAGCTGAATACAAGTTGACTAGCAAACTCTTGGCAAGGGTCGCAGGTTCAGCAGAAAGACTTGTACTATTTGCAATGACGATCGGGAATGTATTTGACGCGCGTTTATCACCTTATAAAGAAGAAGGGAAAATCTCCGAAGCCTTTGCCCTAGATGCAGCCGGAACAGCATTTATTACGAAAGCAAGCATGGCTGCGCTAAGCAGGTTGGAAGAAATGTATCACAAAGTAGGCTTAAATACTACTTTTCCGCTGGGACCCGGCCATTCCTATTGGCCCCGGCTCGAAGATCTTCAAATTATGTTTAATCTTCTGAAGCCTGAACGTATTGGCCTTCACCTGACAGAATCCAACTTAATCATGCCACGTAAGTCCGTAGCTATGGTAATGGGAGTGGGGCGCAATTTGCCAGAATCACATGAGCAGACCCATTGCAACTTCTGCAGTATAAGAGCAACCTGCCAGTTGAGCCAAGCGGGACAGAAAAATTTAGATAATTGATAGGATCAATCTGAATGCGGTAGAGGTTTTGGTGGCGTAATTCTCATATCCCTTATAGATCGGATAAGCTACGAGGTCCATACCTGCCTCCCCCAAGGTATAACTTACAGGGAACAACTAGAATTTCTTGCAATTTCTGTCGTTGCAAAGCAACCGCCGTCAATTGGCTTTTTTAGCAATCCCCGCTTTTAGGGGAATTTCTTTTATATACTGATGGATATACGATATAATGTATTTAGTAATGTACAGATATCTTCAAAACGGAGTAGGTTAAATGAAAAAAATAATACTAGCAATTTGTGCAGTTATCATTTTACTTGGCGGAATTGGAACTCTATACCGAGATCAACCAACAAAACCGGTTGATAGAGCAGTAAATGCCCAGATACCGGATGTAGATCTTGCTTTTGCTGTTTTAGGAGATATTCATGAGAATGTAGATAGCTTTCAGAAGGCTATCGACGACTTACACGCCATCAATCCGGCTATGGATGCTCTGGTGCTGAACGGAGATACTGTGGACCAAGGTCTGGAAAAGCAATACAATTCAATAAAGAAGGTTCTAAATAAAAATGAGTCATTGTTGCCTAAAACACTGATTAGAAATATAGGTAATCATGAGTTTTTTAACTATGAGATAGAAAAAAACAGCCCCGAGGATGTTAAAGCATTTATTAACAGATATCTTGAATTAGCGGGGGAAGAGAAGGTTTATCATGACACATGGGTAAAAGGCTATCACTTTATATCTATGGGATCAGAGGATGGGAATTCAGAAACCTTAGATTCGGTCAGAGCTTATATCTCTAAAGAACAACTAAAGTGGTTAAAAGAGCGGCTTGCTGAAAAATATGAAAAAGGAAAACCGATTTTTGTTTTTCTGCATCAACACTTAAATAGTAACCCTAAGAACGGATGGGTTGGATCAGACCAAAGTGACGAGATTAGAGATATATTGTCCCAATATCCGGAAGTGATATTATTTTCATCACATACTCACCGTAATCTGGATAATACTAGTGTGACCTTAAATCAACCTTTCACCATGGTTCATACTGGAGCTGTACATTATACAATCATTCGCGACCCTAACGGGAAATCTACCAGAGAGCCGTATATAAAAGGTTTGTATCTTGAAGTCAAGGGAAATAAAGTTGTTATTAAAGGAAGAGATCTTAAAGAGAAATCCTGGATTTTTACACAGGAGATATCTAAGCAACCGAAATGATTTTTTATTGAAGGCCTCCGGTTTTTGTACTTTCTTATTACGGAAAACTCAGTGCATTTGAATGCTTGGGGCAAAGTATTCTGCTTGTGAGTACGGTCGTCCCGTTAGAAGTGAATGCTATCTTGTCTTTTTTGTTAGATTCGTACAGAGTTTATGTATTGCTTGAATCAGCTTAAGGATAGGAGTATCAGGTTATGAATTCCATTAAAGAAGATGCTTCAGGTGCATTAACTAACCTAAAATCGAAATTGTATTTACCGGATTATCGCTGGAGTTACATTTTTAACTTTATTGGTCTCAGCGGGAGTACGGTCAACTCCTGGTGTGCTCATAATTCCCCTCGAGCAAACATTTGGGTGGGACCGTATGGCTGTTACTTTCCCTTTAGCTTCATCGTTGGACTGTTTAGTGCAAGCGGAGCAACGGGTCAACTAATTTTTCTCCTATTATTTGCAATAGTACTGTCCTCTTATAGTTGGCAAGCAGTTGTTTGGGTTACTACTGCCGCTGCTCTGGCAGTTGTTTAGTTGCATCTGGACTAGTAATTAACATCCGTAAAAACAAACCAATTGTTCAGCAGATATCTTAAGCAAATATCTTAAGTAGATTCTTAGTCTGCAGAATTTTGCAAACCCAATCTTTTGAGTTTCTTCCACAATCCAGTCCTTGTAATTCCTAAGTAATGGGCTAGAGCGGTCTTGTTTCCGTTGAACTCTTTGAGAAGGCGGGCCATTCTTGCCTGCTCTGTTTCATGAGTCAGGTCTGTAATCGTTCCGATATCAGGTGGCAGGTCCTTTGCTTCAATTTGCTGTCCCTCTACGAATACAAATATCCGGTTAATTACATTCTGTAACTGTCTTACGTTTCCAGGCCAGGAATATCTCATGAGAATCTCTTTAGCGCAGGCTGACAGACTTTTAAGCGGGACCCCATGGCTTTCAGAGAGGAATCTCAGCAATTGTTCCGCTAGCAGAAGGATATCCCCGTTTCTTTCTCTCAAGGGTGGTAGCTGAAGTTCGATGGTGTTAAGCCTGTAGAAGAGGTCTTCCCGGAATTGGCCAAGGGCAATTGCTTTTGTAAGATCTTGATTAGTAGCGGAAATGACTCGGATATTGACAGGAATCGGTTTGTTCGCTCCAAGTGGCTCTATTTCTTTCTCCTGAACTACACGCAAGAGTTTGGCCTGTAGGTCAGGGGAGAGTTCCCCTATCTCATCGAGAAAGAGTGTTCCGCCGTTAGCCAGAAGGATCTTGCCCCGTTTTCCACCTTTGATCCCACCTGTAAAAGCACCCTCTTGATAACCAAATAATTCTGATTCGAGCAAGTTAGCAGGGATTGCAGCTGAGTTTACGGCGATGAAAGGTCCCTGGGCAACTGGACTGGTTTGGTGTATGGCGCGAGCAAAAAGCTCTTTACCTGTACCGGTTTCTCCGGTAATAAGTATTGGGAAATCATATTTTGCTGCCAGAGAGGCTTTATGAATAGTCTCTCTGATTGCTTTAGAAGTCCCAATAATATTTTCAAACCCTTTAGGAACAGGATATTGATTTAGTTGCTCACTAGGATTGCTCTTTTTACCTAACTGTTGTTTTGGAACTTTGGATAGTATCAGGCCTAGGTGGTCAGATGCAACTTTAAATAATCCCGCGGTAGAAGAGGATAGAGTTTTTTCATCTGAACTCATTCCTGTGATAAAGCCAATAGTCTCCCCCTTGTCGTTTTCGATCGGGGCATAAAGAATTTTTGTAAAATCTCGTCTTATGTCGTTATCTAAATTTTGGAAAACTGGGTCTGCCAGATCTAAGATCAAGAGACTTTTAGAAAGAAGCATCTTCTCTACACCGGTATTAACGATTGGTGTCCACTCTTTCCAGCTTGCCATCTGCTTCGGGGCAGGCTCTATTCCTGCTCCAACGATTAACAGTCGCTTCTCTTGGTCTGGGTCGAGGGCAAAGATGTTGACCCGATCGACAAGAGAACTTTGGCGCAGTCTTTCACAATACTCTGATAAGAACTCATCGATGTTCTCAGTATTAAGATTTGAAATTATAGTTCGAAGAAGAGCGGCATTAGCTATACCTTCATACTTGTGTTGAAGTTGTATCCCTGCATGAAAGAACTGTTGGGCGACTAATTTGGCTAATTGATCTATGATAAAGGCATGTTCAATTTTAAAGCGGCCTGGATCAAGACTTGCCAGCATAAAAGCACCAACCACATCATGTTCAAAGAGGATTGGTACGCGTAGCACTGAACGAAAGCCTGTCTGGTAAAGCATCGGATCCTCACGAAAGCTAAAAAGGTCGGGGGTTAAGCTTTCGACTAAATGGGGTAAGGCATTTTGGAGGATCCATCCCAGACCGGAGTTAGTGATCGCAGAAAAAGCAGTAGGTAAAGTGCCGTGGATATTTATCCCAATCGAATACTCGTAAGTAAACTTGCGCGAGTGACTATTGACCCGGATGAGATCAAACCGTTCATAGGTAAGTGTTTGGCCGACCAGTTCGGCGATTTTCTCAGCAACGACATGGGGATCTGCAGTAAAGTTCTCTATACCTAGCTCCAAATAGGTTGGCATTTTAGTCCAAAAATTCGGTTCTTCGCCGATTAGAATCAGAGCGTTTTCATTTCCTGCAACGCGAAAATTTCTTAGATAAAGAATCTTTTTGACAGGGCCTGGCCAAAAAGGTATTTCTACAAGGTCGGTTTTTGCTGCTAACAGTTTTAATAAAGATCGATTTAAATGAGGCAAGGTCTCTTTAGACAGGGAATTTTGCCTCATTATTTGACCGTGAGAATTTAGTTCTAAGACTCCAAACGGAAAAATATCTAGAATGTCATTTTTCATTGTTACCTCACAAAGATACAGTTAACTTATCGCTAAGAAGTGTTAACTTAAGATTGAGCCTGGTTAAAAACTTCCTCAAACCCGCAAATGCCTTTAGGCTTCCTGCTCATCCCAGCATTCGGAGCTGCTGCAGGACAGATCGGTGTTGACCGTTTCTTCCTGCATAAATTAGTTAAAGCTTATCCTGTCCTTAGCAAAGGTTGGCTTAAAAAAATTGTTCCCAGTTGACAAATATGATAATAATCCAATCGTTTTTTTATTATTATAGCTTGAGCTTGTGAATTCTATATGAATATTAAGGTTTATATCATAATGTAAAGAGTCAGCCGTTTGGGTGGCTCTTTTAAATTTTATCTTGGGAACCTTAAAAGCGCATAGCGTAGGTGGAGTGGGTCACTTGGACTTATACGTTCTGTATAATATAATGTAAGGGAAATTAGTCTGATAATCTCTACAACATGTCTATTACCCAACTGGCATAATATTATATAAGTTAAGGAGGGTGGGGACATATGGACTTTTTAGTCATAATTATTGCTCTCGCAATTGTACTATCCTTCGGCTATTGGTCAAGAAAGGGTCGCCGAAAGTTACAGAAGAGTCAGGATCAAAAGGTTTATCCTCTATCTAGATCTAGACGATATTTGCGTAGGGTTAAGTAATACAAATAACTTCAAAAATATCTACACTTTGTGTAGAATCTTAAAACGTACAGAAGCTTTAGAGGGCTAGGCTTAGCATTACATGTCTGATATTATAGGAGAACGGATTAAGCTAATAATGTGAAGGTGAGATAAAGTATGAGTACATCAAGGGAAAGAGTGGCCTTAGCAATTCGACACTGTATTACAGATCGAATACCGAAGGGTGAAC
The DNA here is from genome assembly GCA_021849995.1 of Bacillota bacterium. Lineage (GTDB taxonomy): Bacteria > Bacillota > Desulfitobacteriia > Desulfitobacteriales > Desulfitobacteriaceae > JAJZSC01. The sequence goes on from JAJZSC010000238.1 coordinate 5,479, forward strand.
TTTGCATAGATGATGCGGTGATTTTACGGGATTTACAATGTGAAAGGGTTAGCTTTCCAGAGAGATACGAGTTTGTTAAAAGACTGGGGCTTGATTTGGTCTGCCTGGCTCCGGAATATCAACATGAGAATGGCTTGCCCGAGTCGGATACCTGCATCCCGCCAGATTTGGATAGGTGGACTATGGAAACTCAGCTATTTTCTTTTGCCTTGCTTGATGGTGTTTTTGGCTGGGGTATGCGAACGCTTGGTTATGAAGAGTTTTTCAAATTACCCATGCGCTCACCGCAGGTTTTTACAAGCTTGCTTAAAGAGGTGGAAAAGCTCAATATTG
>JAJZSC010000239.1 GCA_021849995.1 Bacillota bacterium
CAATAGTATTTTTGCGCACTATTAAAATGTAAATTGTTTGGTAATTTAAAAGGGGGGATAAGACAATGAAATTTAATGAGATCGAAACTAAGCGAATTCTTGATGAGGGTATGATCACCAGAAGTTTAATTGAATGCGAAGTAGCCATGAAAAAATGCCAATTGTATAGCGAAATGGCAAATGACCCTACAATTAAAGCTTTTTTCAAAGATCAATCTAAAGGTCTCGAAGATGTTATGGGATATTTGAAAGGCGCAATGGGGGACTTAAGATAGAAAGGAGTGTTCTAAAATGAGTGTTTTTACTGATTTAGATATGTTATATGATTATGAGAAAGATGCTGCAGCAGCTGCAATGGGATATATGACTTTAGCAACCCGCGCACATAGCAGCGGTATTAGAGAACGTTACTTAAAGCTCGCTAATGAGGCTACAGATGCACATAGCAAAGTAAGTAAGCTCATAACTAAAGCAGGGGGTATTGCTTAATTCTCTATTTTTCAGTTTACAGATCGAAAATCAATAAAGCGGAAAGGCGTTTAGTCTTTCCGCTTTATATTTATTCGCTTCTAACCAACTTCTTGGCGAGATCGATATAGTTGGGTTTTGCGACGAATACGCTGAATGGCATTATCCAGAGATTTGGGATTAAGTCCTAATCTTTGAGAGACTTCGCGTTGCTTGAAACCAGCCACAAAATGATATTGGAATACAACTAATTCAAGTTTGGAAAAACCATCTGTCAGATCTTTTACAAATGTACGTACTTCATCCAATGCTATTACAGTTGTCTCTGGATCTACTACATTAGTGATTAAGTCCAGAAAACTATCTTCTTGATCATCAGAAAGACTGTTATTAAGGGAATACGCTTCATTAAATTTTAAATGCTTGTGACGGTTATGAGCACGAAGGCTATCGATGATCTTTCTTTTAATAACCATTCTAACAAAGTGTAAAAATGGAATATCAGAATCAAGATCGAAAGCTAATATCGCTTTATAGATGGCGATCCTGCCTTCCTGGATTAAATCATCGAAATCAGCTCGTTGCAAAAAATATTTACTAGCGATTCTACGAATTTCTGGCTCATAGAAGAGTATTATCTCATTTGCGGCTTCCTGATCTCCTGAGCGCGCAGCTTTAAGTTTACTGAATTCATTTTCTAACGCATTAACAAACATCGCGCTCTACTCCTCCTTCGCGAAATTTGACAATAATCTACCTTACAAGTCTAAATAAATCGAATTACTTTGACAAGAAGCATTTTGTGGTACTAATTCCTTAATTTAGCATTCTAAAAAATTTACTTTCGATAAACCGTAAAAAATAACGCTTTCGGTAATCCGACAAGCGTTATTGCATAAGAGAATGCTTCAATTTTAAATTAACTTAATACTTTAAAATGCAAAGCTCTAAGTATTATACGCTAATCTAATCTATTACTGTATATCCCTTAATAGGTTTGCAGTCTCAATCGCAGTAACCGCTGCTTCAAATCCTTTATTACCCGCCTTAGTTCCAGCTCTTTCAATCGCTTGCTCGATACTATCTGTAGTCAGCACACCAAAAATTACGGGAAGTTTTGTTTTCAAGCCTACATGGGCAACTCCTTTGCTTACCTCAGCACTAACATAATCAAAATGAGGAGTTGCTCCACGGATTACTGCTCCAAGACAAATGACCGCATCATAGCGACCTGATTCAGCCATTTTCTGAGCCACCAAAGGAATTTCAAATGCCCCAGGAACCCAAGCAATCTCAACACTATCCTCTTTAACTCCATGGCGTCGAAGAGCATCTAGTGCCCCCCCAACAAGTTTACTAGTAATAAACTCGTTAAAACGAGCAGCTACTATTCCAAATTTTAAGCCCTCACCAAGTAATTTTCCTTCATAAACTCGCATTTTGTACATTCCTTCCTTACAATAATTATCAATTTATCAGGTTCTTTATTTACTTCAATCCTGATAAGTAATGACCAAGCTTTGTTCTTTTAGTATTAAGGTATCGGATATTTTCCGGTTTAGCTGGCATTTCTATCGGTACTCTGCTAACTACCTCAAGCCCGTAACCATCTAAACCAACAATCTTTCTTGGGTTATTAGTCATAAGTTGAACTTCGGTGATACCGAGATCAACCAAGATCTGAGCACCAACGCCATAATCCCTCAAATCAGGTGGAAAACCTAAGGCAAGATTTGCTTCAACAGTGTCTTTTCCTTCTTCCTGCAGCTTGTAAGCCTTTAGTTTATTCAACAACCCAATTCCTCGGCCTTCTTGCCTCATGTAAAGCAGGACTCCGCGCCCTTCACGCTCTATCTGTTCAAGAGCTGCTGTTAATTGATCACCGCAATCGCAACGCCGTGAGTGAAACACATCTCCGGTTAGACACTCAGAGTGTACCCTGACTAAGACAGGCTCTCCATCATCAACAGTTCCTTTTACAAGGGCTAAATGTTCTTGGTTATCTAAAATACTGTGGTAACCGATAGCTTTAAACTCCCCGAAATCTGTAGGAAGTGAAATCCCAATTACCCGCTCCACCAGCTTTTCAGTCTTTCTCCTATAACTGATAAGATCTTTCAATGTAATAATCTTGAGCCCATGGTGCTCAACAAACTTCAATAAATCAGGTACCCTAGCCATTGTTCCGTCTTCATTCATAATTTCGCAAATTACCCCTGCCGGTGTAAGTCCGGCGAGTCTGGCCAAATCCACTGCACCTTCCGTATGTCCTGCTCTAACCAAGACACCACCTTCCTTTGCTTTGAGAGGGAAGATATGACCCGGACGCCTAAGATCTTGGGGTTTACTAGCTGGGTCTAATAGCACTTGCACCGTAGCTGCCCTTTCGTGGGCAGAAATCCCAGTAGTACTGGATGCTGCATCAACACTGACGGTAAAAGCAGTTCCATGGGGATCAGTATTTTGCTGTACCATTGGGTCAAGTTGAAGCTCCTCGATTCTAGATGGCGTGAGTGGAACACAGATTAAACCCCGACCGTTTATTGCCATAAAATTAATTGCTTCCGGCGTGACTTTATCAGCAGCCATCAAAAGATCGCCTTCGTTTTCCCTGTCCTCATCATCAACCACAACAATCATCTTACCGGCCCTGATATCTTCAATTGCTTCTTCGATAGTATTAAATGACATGTTTATCACTCCCTCTTGATATATTGGCCTTTTGACTTTTAACTAATCCAAAAAACCATTTTCGGCGAGAAATTTAAGAGATAGATTACTTTTTTGGTTCGCAAAACTGCTGTCAAAACCCCGTTCAAGAAACCTTGCTACATATTTTCCTATGATATCTGTTTCAAGATTTACTTTCGAACCAATACCCTTTGACCCCAAAGTAGTTTCTTTAAAAGTATGGGGGATTAGGGATACTGAAAAGCTATTAGATTTCACCTCAACGACTGTGAGAGAAATTCCATCTATCGCAATAGATCCTTTAGGCAAAACATAAGGCAATAGGGGAGAAGGGGCACTAATTTCATACACATGGGCAATTTCCAGCTGGTAAATCCTCTCTAGCCTGCCGACCCCGTCAACATGTCCACTGACCAAATGTCCGCCTAAACGCGTACTAAGTTGTAAGGCTCGTTCAAGATTTACCGGACTACCGCTTACTAAATCCGCCAGGTTAGTCTTTGCTACAGTTTCTGCCATTACGTCCGCAGTAAAACTATTAGAGCTAATCTCCACTACTGTAAGGCATACCCCATTAACAGCCACACTATCACCTAACTTAGTTCCTTCCAGAACCTTTTTCGCTTGAATTGTAAGTTTTGCTGAATCAGGACTAAGTTTAATTCCTGCCACCTTACCTAATTCTTCAACTATTCCTGTAAACAAGTTCTCTCACACCTTTTAAAAAGGATTCGTTTATATTGGCTGCTACCCTCAGGTCACCGGTTTCAAGGCTAACTTCAACTAACTGTAATTTTATAGCGTCAGACATTTTGTTAATTGTTAAACCGGAAAGGGGAGAAGGGCCTCTCCCGCCTATAAGCTTGGGAGCAATAAAAAACTCAATCTTATCCACTAGACCTGCTTCTATCAAAGTTCCCGCAAGACCGCCGCCGCCTTCTAACAAAACACTATTCCAGCCACGTCTTACTAAATCTTTCATCAGACTAGTCAAAGGAACATAACGTTTTGTAGTATATTCCCAGATTTCTACACCTGGTAAAAGTCTCAGTCTGGCAATTTTGTCTTCGTCGGCCGCCAGAGAAGTTGCAATGATGCATGGGGCATTTGAGGTAGATTTTAGTACGCGTGAACTTTCTGGAATTGCCAATTCACCGTCAACAACAAGACGAACTGGATCCCGCCCTCCAGGGATACGACAAGTTAAGGCAGGATTATCAGCTTTGACCGTTTCACTTCCCACCATAATGACATCATAGCTATCCCGTAACTCATGTACGTATTCCCTTGAAGCCTCGTTGCTGATCCACCGTGAATCTCCTTGCTCTGTTGCAATTTTACCATCCAGTGTTAAGGCAGCTTTATAGTTTATAAAAGGAAGACCGGTTGTTATTGCTTTTATAAAAGCCTGATTTAGGGTTATAGCCTCATCTGCTAAGAGGCCAACATCAACTTGAATTCCAGCTTCACGTAGTTTCATAATTCCTTGGCTGGCTACAAGTGGATTAGGGTCAGCCATTGCGACAACTACTCTGGCAACTTGAGCTTTTATCAAAGCATCAGCACATGGAGGGGTTCTGCCGTAATGAGAACATGGTTCAAGACTGACATAAGCGGTTGCACCTTTAGCTAATTCTCCAGCTTCATTTAACGCATGTACCTCTGCATGTGGTGTTCCAGCCTTAAGATGATAGCCTTCCCCAACTACTTTGCCATCCCGAACTATGACACAGCCAACTAATGGATTCGGGCTGGTTCGACCAGTTGCCTTTTTCGCCAAGTCCAAGGCTCTCTGCATATATGGATAATCATCTGGCAACCATTTGTTATTCAAGAAATACGCTCCTTAACAAGTTATTTTGAGAAAATAATAAACCCCGAGAGTTTCCTCCGGGGTATGAAAAAAGCAAAAACAAACGTGCTTATACAGCAAGCTGTTCCACTCCTCTTCTCATCCAGACTTTACTGTCGGCTCCGGAATTAAACCGGATCTGCCTAAAAGGCTCGCGGGCTCTACCGCCGGTACGGAATTTCACCGATCCCCAGAGGATCTTTATTTTTACATCCATTCTATAATACTCCAATAGTTCTTTTTTTGCAACTCACTATATTCACTCACTACAAACCTTTCACCCCTTTCATACAATGCATATTTTAACCCTGTATCAGTATCCTTAGTTCCGAATTCATCTACAGTTATTATCTAAAACTGTGTTAGCTATAAAATCCTTCTTAAGTAATCCCAAAACAATAGCATCTCGGTATTCACCTAGCACATAACGGGCCTCACGAAGTCTACCCTCAATCTGAAATCCAAGCTTTTGATAAACTTTTAAAGCTCGATTGTTTCCATCCCAAGTATCAAGAGTTAAGCGATGAAAGTTCCATTGCTTAAACAGGAAAGAGATAAAAGTCGTAAGCGCATCTGTTCCATAACCTTTGTTCCAATACTCTTGTTCCCCAATAACTATATATATCGTAGCTGAACGGGCAGGAACATTAACCTCGCGAAATCCTAATGTGCCAATTGCTTTATTTTTTTCATCAAGGATCATGTACCTATGAACAGAGCTATCGTCAAATACTTTATGCTCTATTTCCTCGGCAGTCAAAAGCGTGTTTAAAGGCCAGGCTCCTGTAGA
>JAJZSC010000240.1 GCA_021849995.1 Bacillota bacterium
TATACAATTGGCATTTTTTCATGGCTACTTCGCATTCAATTAAACTTCTGGTGATCATACCCTCATCAAGAATTCGCTTAGTTTCGATCTCATTAAATTTCATTGTCTTATCCCCCCTTTTAAATTTACCAAACAATTTACATTTTAATAGTGCGCAAAAATACTATTGATTATTCACGATTATTCATAATTCAAAAATTAAATTACATTTCATTACCTTTGGACTAGGACTTAAGACACAATTAGACATATTTTTACTGAAGACCTTCACGAATGGTACGATGCCATGTTAAACTTATATATAATTATACATATATAAAGGGGAGCTTCGAATTGATGGAACTACCAAACTTTAAACGAGTTATGCGAGGATATGACCCTGAAGCTGTCGAACAAGCTTGGGCAGATCTTCAACGTCAGGTTGCAGAAGCTAACGCTTCTAATAAAGAACTCCGCCTTCAAATTAATAGCTTGCGTGAACAAAACAATGAGTGGGGTAATAGACTTAAAGCATATGAAAAGATGGAAAGAGATCTTCGTGATGCCTTATTAAGTGCTCAGAGAATTGCCGCCCAACTTCAGGATGAAGCCCAACAAAAAGCCGAAGAACTCCTGACTAGCGCTCGGTCAGAGTCAGAGAAAACTATTGCGGAAGCACATAAATTGGCTGAATTAAAAGAAGCTGAGATAGATAATCTAATTGCAGATAAGCGACATGAACAAATCACTCTTGAACAGAGAATAGAAGAGCTTTCACAGGTAAAAGATGATTTAGAAAGACGGGTAGAACAAGCAGGCAAGTATGTAAATGAGATCCTGTATTTATTCAAATAGTTTTGTTAAGGGTATAGTAGAAGACACCTCTTTTGAGCAAAAGGCTCAAAGAGGTGTCTTCTACTATTATGATTTGTAATTTTTTAGCATATCAGACTTTCATGACGCTTTTGCGTCACCACTGATGAATGAAAATAATTTATTTTCAGGGCAGAAAGTTTTTTTCAGGGTGCATTTCTAGGCAGCCACTTGCGCCTTAGGCTTTTCGCCAGCCAAGATTTCTTTATCTATTGAAATTTGTTACTATTGTAACCTTCTAAAATAGTACATCTCTTTTTACTATGAAAATAAATAGTACTATTATTATACCTATTGCTAGCGCGACATTCCTAGGTGACATGGCTTTAGTAGTGCTGGTATTATCACTGGCAGAGTAATTAATCTCGTTCTTGGCTGTGCCCTCTTCTAAAGTTCTTTCAAGAGTGCCATTAATCTCAGGTTTAAGGTCATTGTCTTTAATAAGTCTTAAGGCCTCTTGATGGAGATCATGTGGAACATAAATATCTACCCCTGTGGTAATACCATAGGCTGCTTTTAAAAATTCCCCCGGACCTGGATAACGTTTTACAGCGGGAATTCCATGATCGTTCAAGAGACCGACGATAATGTCAGCTTCAGGTTCTTGGGGCACACCGTAAAGATATTCCCACATCCTGTTTTCTCCTCTCATAGCAAATCTAGGCTAAATGCTGTTTATACGTCATCATATAATCGTTTATAATTTTTTCATAACTTGAGACCGTATTCTTTCCAACGTCTATCTACCAGTTTGATAGTGTTTTCGTCAGGAATCACTTCGCCAGGATAATCAGGCTTCATTCGGGCATCTATCAAAATGGGGCCATGATAGACTAAACGGTGATTGCGCACTTCTGATTGAGCATAGATGTCATGGGCGGGATTAAATCTGGTAAATACTTGCCAGAGAAAGCCGATCTGATTAAGTGCTCCCTTAATATCATCAACCAAGATAATTAGTGGCCAGTTTTTAAGTTGTTCCTCTGGTAAATGAGTTAGCAAGCCCGTGGCAAGAGTAGGATTTTCCTCAAATGATGCTCCAGTTAGTAACAGACATCCCGCACAGAAAGCAGTAATTTCTCTTATTTCAGGAATTTCAGGTCCTTGGTAAATCTCGGGAAGGTTACGTTTTGGTGAGCCTATCCCAAGCATAATAGCCTTGCTTCCATGATTCAAACGACGTCCAGTATAGTCAAGAGTGTCCATAGAAGTCTCATTTAATATTAACAGATCATTTTCCGGTTCGAACTTAGAAAGTACAGTTTCTAGTAACAATTTGAAGTTCTCTAGTGGTACAAGAGAATCAGTGAGAATAAGGAACTTTGTAAGTGACAATTGACCTTCACCCAGGATCCGGAACGCGTGAGCTAAGGCCTCTCTATGGTAACTCTCCCTAACAACAGCAGCCGCTAAGGAGTGGAAACCACTTTCTGCATAAGTCCAGAGAGCCTTAACACCCGGCATAACTACCGGGAACAGTGGAGATAACAAAGCTTGCAAATAGTCACCGATAAAATAATCTTCCTGTCGCGGTTTTCCGACTACAGTGGCTGGATAAATTGCATCCTTGCGGCGATAGACGGAATGAATGTTGAAGACCGGAAAATCATGAGTCAGAGAGTAATAACCGTAATGATCTCCAAAAGGTCCTTCAGGTTTACGGAATTTTGGAGGTACAGTTCCACAAAAAGCAAACTCTGCTTCGGCAATTAGTGGATGGGGATGATTATCTATATCTACTAACGGTAGTTTTTCACCCATTAAGAATGAAGTAAAAATTAGTTCTGGGAGCATTTCAGGTAATGGTGCTATTGCTGACAGTATAAGAGCTGGGGGGCCACCCAAAAAAAGTGTAGTGGGAAAGTCTATACCTCTTTGTTCTGACTCGTAATAATGAAATCCTCCTCCCTTCTGAATTTGCCAGTGAACTCCTGTTTGGTTTTGCTTATGGATTTGAATTCTGTACATACCTAAATTATGTTCCCTTGTTACCGGATGCTCGGTATATACCAAAGGTAAGGTTACAAAAGGACCACCATCTTCAGGCCAACTAGTCAGTACAGGTAACTTCGTAAGATCTATCTCAGGTTCCCTAACTTGCAGAACTGGCGCGGCTGAAGTTTGCACCCGGCGAAGTCCGCTCTTAGCAAAATCTAAAATCCAATCTCTTTCCTGCCATAAAGCGCTAAATTTCGGGGGCAGAATTCTATGTAAAGCATTTACTGCTTTGCGTACGGTTTCTTCAGGCTTGGAGCCGATTCCTAAATCCACTCTGTGACGTGTTCCGAACAGGTTTGTAACAACCGGAAAGTCACTATTTTTTACTCTCTTAAAGAACAGGGCCGGTCCTTCTTCTTCGATTACCCTTCTATGAATTTCAGCCATTTCTAAGTAGGGGTCTACTTCAGCTTCTATTTCTACAATAAGGTTTTCTTTTTTTAAAGTATTAATAAAACTTCGTAAATTTGGATGCATTATTTCACCTCATCAAGCTCTGATAGTTTAAAATTAGTGTTGACGATTATTATCAGGAACTTCTTTTTTTAGAGTTTGTAGGGCTAGTTGGAGCACTTGGTCACAGTTTTTCTTGATAAGGTCAATTTCCTCTCTGGTGAGGTCGTCTGAATGAATTCCTGCGCTCAAAGTTACTGGGGCCCTGCAAGTGCAGGCAAGAGCATGGGCTATAGGCTTCGCAACCTCCACGTCCTTATGATGAGGAACTGGTATAACAAAGTCATCAGCGCTATATCCATCGCCTGTAAGGCTGGGTCTCGGTACAGCTAGTACTACCCCACCTATGTGAGGGCTGTCCCCTCCTATCAGTACTGCACTGATTCCCCGTCCAGTATTAAAAAGAGTAAGGCTGATTTTATAACGTCCTTTGCCTTCCGACCAGGCCTGAATTCTAGCCATTTTCGATGCAAGGCTATCCTTCTGCACTAATATTCCTCGCCTTCCCAAAATACTACAATGATTATACCTTGACTTCAGCCTAAAAAGCAAAACCGTGTTGATGGGAATTCGACCCCAGAATAGAGAAGCCGGATAGAGAATGCTCTATCCGGTGGTAAGTGCCTTTTTAACTCGATTATTAAATTATTTCCACAGGATAGTCAGCTTCACCTAGCTTAAATTTAATCCGTGCCTGATGTTCATAGCTCTGAGTTTCCAGAGTCATTTGCACCCTTGCAAATCTTAGAGGAACGCTGAGATCATAACGGTATTGTTCTACTGTTACTACATTGGCTCCTTCATTTGCGATAAATTCCAAGAGTTTTTCTAAGTTGCCAGGCCTATCGGGCAATATCGTGCGGAATACCATCAAACGCCCTGTTCTTCTTAACCCACGCTCGATTATTTGGGCTAGGAAGTTGACATCAATATTTCCTCCGCTTATCAGGAGCACTGCTTTTTGGCCTTTCAGATCTACTTTTTTTTGCATTGCTGCTGCAAGTGTGACTGCCCCAGCTCCTTCAGCAATAGTCTTTGCTCTTTCCATTAGGACGAGAATAGCCGCACTTATTTCCTCTTCTTCAACTGTAACTATCTCATCAACAAGTTTGTGAATGCAAGCGAAGGTCAGGTTGCCAGCGCATTTGACTGCGATACCATCAGCAAGTGTATTTACTGTTTCAAGATTTACTGGGCACCCCTTTTTCATTGCTTCTAACATACAAGATGCACCTGATGCTTCAACACCAATGATCTTAACAGCTGGTTTTAGACTTTTAATGGCAGTAGCAATTCCCGCTAATAGGCCGCCTCCTCCTACAGGGACTAGGATGGTATCTACATCAGGAAGGTCTTCCAGAATCTCAATTCCAATAGTTCCTTGACCTGCGATAACATCAAAGTCATCAAAAGCATGAATAAAGGTGGCACCATTTTGTTCTTTTAATTCAAGCGCTTTTTGATAAGCATCATCATAAACTGCACCGGATAAAATAACCTTTGCACCATACCCTTCAGTTGCTGATATTTTAGTTAGAGGTGCACTCTCAGGCATAACGATTGTAGATGGTATACCAAAGCGGGTGGCTGCCATGGCTACACCTTGAGCATGATTACCCGCTGAGGCAGCAAGTACTCCAAACCTACGTTCCTCTGCTGAGAGCATTGATATTTTATAGGCTGCACCTCTTACCTTGAAGGAGCCTGTTTTTTGAAGGTTTTCCATTTTGAGATAGATTTCTGCTCCCGTCATATTGCTAAAGGTTGAAGAACGGTTTAAAGGAGTATGATGAACAAAAGATTTAATTGCCTCTCTAGCTTCTTGTATTTTCTTCAGTGTAAGTATTTCACTCGTCATTAACGGGTTCCTTTCCAAATCTGTGAATTGATTATTCAAGAATTACTCATTGCGATTCTAATCTTCACTTTGTAGGACTCTGTTTACAAGTGAAAGTAAATCTTCTTTAACTTTGTTTAACTTTCCTTCCAACAATTCTGGTTTATCACTCTTGACAGAGAAATAGAACTTGATCTTGGGCTCGGTGCCAGAAGGTCGGGCCATGGCAAAACCACCACCTATAAAGGAGAATCTCAAGACATTGGACTTTGGAAGAACTAAGTTATATTCCCTACCATCTGGGAGACGTCCTATGCCTAATTCATAGTCTTCTGTTCTTTCGATAGGGATACTTCCAAGTTCGCTTATTTGAGCTGTACGGAGCATATCCATTATTTGAGTCATCTGCTCTTTACCTTTGATTCCCTTAAGGGTAATCGATACCTGGTCTTCTATGAAATATCCAAATCGGCGGTAAATCTTATCCAACACATCAATAATGCTTAATCCTTCTTTAAGCTTGTAATAAAGAGTTGCTTCACAAAGAAGAGCAGCTGCTATTACTGCATCTTTATCACGAACAAACTTTCCCGCCCGATACCCGTAGCTTTCTTCGAAGCCGTATTGATATTCTCCCCAACCCTCTT
>JAJZSC010000241.1 GCA_021849995.1 Bacillota bacterium
AGTATAGGTTCTGGTGGTACTACGACAGGCGGCATGGGCTCAGGTGGTACTACAACAGGTACTACAACAGGTAGAATGAGGTAACCCTTACTTGCGCGAGTGGAATCTTAAGTGGAAATAAAAAAAATATACAGGAAGGAATAAGGAACTATGGCTAATACAATCACACTAGATCCTGTCACAAGGGTAGAAGGCCATTTGAAGGTAAAAGTTGAGCTTGACAGTGATAACCGGGTAAGTGCTGCATACATGACCGGCAACTTGTTCCGTGACATGGAGAACATTCTGAAAAACAGGCATCCCTGGGATTCAATTCACATTACCCAACGGATCTGCGGTGTTTGTCCTGTCTCCCATTCAATTGCTTCAGTAAAAGCAAATGAACAGGCTTTGGGATTCACCCCCAGTGAGCAAGCGGTTTTGCGCCGTTCGGTTATTCAATCGGGTAATTATCTACAAGACCATATCTTGCATTTCTATCATTTGAGTTTAATGGATTATATTGTCGGGCCTCAACTAAATCCATGGTCTCCAGGCTTTGAGTCTGATATCAGGATTACCGGCGCAGATAGTGAACGACTGATTGGGAATTATGTCGAAGCTTTAAAGGTTCGCCGACAGGCTCAGGAGATGGCGGCAATCTTAGCCGGCAGGGTTCCGCATGTTATGAGTATAGCTCCTGGAGGAGTGACCATGACCCCCAGCGCGGAACAGATTAACCAGATGAAAGACTATTTAGCTACAGTGACCGAGTTTATACAAAGCAAATACTTACCTGATGTAGAGTATTTGACTGGTGTGTATAGTGACTATTTCGAGATCGGCAAGGGACCAGGCAATTTCTTGAGTTTTGGTGTCTTTGATCAACCAGATGGTTCAGTCTTGTTTGAAGGCGGGCGCAAAACTAAAGGAGTAAGCGGCAGTGTGAACCCGTCCCAAATTCGGGAATATGTTCAGTACTCTTACTATTCAAGCCCGAGTGGTTTAAATCCGGCAACTGGCCAAACTACTCCAAGTTATGGGAAAAATGGAGCTTATACCTGGCTCAAGGCACCACGCTATGAGAATCAGGTTTACGAACTGGGACCTTTGGCCCGGATGATAATTAATGGTCAATATAGGGAAAAAACCTCTGTCATGGACCGGATCAAAGCCAGGGCCCTGGAAACTGAGAAGATAGCTGCGGCCCTTTCAGGCTGGCTTGATCAGTTGGTTCCAGGTGTCAGCTCCTATGAAAAAATTACTACACCTCCAACTACTGCCAACGCCATCGGTTTAGTCGACGCTCCCCGAGGGGCCCTGGGGCATTGGCTTAGTATAAAAAACAAAAAGACTTCGTCCTATCAAGTTATTACCCCGACTTGTTGGAATGCATCTCCCAAAGACGATAACGCTGTTCCAGGAGCAATGGAGCAAGCCCTGATAGGTACCTATGTGGCAAACCCAGAACATCCGGTCGAGCTTCTGCGTATTATCCATTCATTTGATCCATGTACAGGGTGTGCCGTCCATGTAATTAGCCCTGACAAAGGTATTGACAAGGAATTCACAGTTACTCCATCGGTTGCACCAAGGACTGACAGATGAGAAAAACTGCCGTTTTAGGCATAGGAAATTTGTTGCTTCGAGATGACGGCATTGGAGTCAGGGTTGTCCAACAACTGCAGGAGCAAGGAACCTTAACTTGGGTAGATATAGTTGATGGAGGTACCTCCACTCTGGATATGTTAGACCTGTTTCTGGCTAATGAGAAGGTTATCATCGTTGATAGCTTAAGGGGAGGACATGAACCGGGAACAATTTACCGTCTGACACCTGAACAACTAGGAAGCTTCCAAACTGCCCAGTATTCAGTGCATGAGACACAGATCCTGGATATAGTTGGTCTGGCGAAGCTGATGCAAAAGACTCCAGAGGTAGTAATCATCGGTGTTGAACCTTATGAGATAAAAGAATCATTAGAATTATCCCCGGCTATAGAAAAAATCTTTCCGTATGTTGTTGATATAGTTGAGCAAGAAGCAATTGCTTGATCAGGGGACTAGATGTGGGGGCTGACAGCCCCCGCCTCAAACCCTGAGAAAGGATGACAAGTATGCATGAACTATCTATTATGCAAGGTGTTTTTGATATAGTGCTAGATAACGCCGAAAAACATTCTTTGACCAAAATTACTAAGATAAATATCGTAGTCGGAGAGATTTCCGGAGTAGAACCGGAGGCCTTGGATTTTGCCTTCTCATACTTTGCCAGGGGTTCAATCGCTGAAGGGGCTGAATTTAGTATTACCAGGGTGCCACTAACCGGGCGGTGCCGTCGTTGTGGAGAGAAATTACAAGGTCTAGTTAACCTGGAATGTAAATGTGAGGGACCACCTGCCTATGAGATGTTGACAGGTACGGAGCTATACGTAAACACAATAGCTGGAGAGAATGAGGAGGATGGATATGACGAAGCAGATTGAGGTGGTTTCAGATATTCTTCAAGCCAATGACCAATTGTCCTTAGAATTAAAACTGTTATTCGATAGTAAGGGGATCTTCGTGATCAATTTCATGGGATCTCCCGGTGCGGGTAAGACATCCATCCTGGAGAAGCTTGTTCAGACTATTAAGTCAGAAGTTAAAATGGCTGTTATAGAAGGAGATCTCTATACTTCCAAGGATGCTCAAAGAATTGAAGCACAGGGAATACCTGTGACTCAGATCAATACTTGCGGGGGCTGTCACCTCGATTCCAGTATGATTCAGCAAGCCCTGACTGCTTTAGCTTTAGATGACCTCGATTTATTAATTATAGAAAACGTGGGTAATCTAGTCTGTCCCTCCAGTTATGATCTGGGGGAGGACATTAAGATGGTCGCTCTCAGTGTAACAGAAGGGGACGATAAGCCCATTAAATACCCGGCCATGTTCCAACGGGCCCAACTGGTAATTCTTAACAAGATCGATTTGCTTGAGTATACAAACTTTTCTCTTGATCATGCTCTGGGGGATATTAAAACTATCAATCCGGCCTTGGAAGTATTTAATCTCTCCTGCCGGACCGGTGAGGGTATCATAGAGTTAGCCCAGTATATCAGCAGTCAAATTGCAGCCAAACGGACTCGACCCCAAACCACTGAACGATAATTTCGGAACAAGTAATTCCGAAAGGAATTGCTTTAAAAGGGGTGTCTGTCAGGGATGATTATTAACTATGTAAAGATACTTGACCGGTTAGAACGTATACGCAAGATTTTAGTCGTATCCTTTGCGGCTTTATTAGCTGTCGCCTTGCTGCTCTATCTAAAGGCGGACTGGTTGATTGGAATCTTGATAAAACCTCTAGGATCCAAGCAGTTAGTATATCTGACTCCCATGGAAGGAATCATGAGTAAGATTCAAATAGCTTTTTTCGGTGCACTAACTGTTTGCTTTCCCTTTATCCTTTGGCAATCTGCACGTTTTGCCGCACCATTGCTCACCGGTACCCAAAAAAAGATAATCTATGCGATGATTCCGCTTACAGTAATTCTGTTTGGAAGTGGTTTGATCTTTGGGTTTTCCGTAATCACTCCAGTTACTCTTAAGTTTTTGTTGGAAACTGGTCAACAGTACATGGTCGCCAGCTTATCCGCCAACAGATATTTCTCTTTTGTAATAATGCTCTCACTGGGAATGGGCTTGGTCTTTGAATTGCCGCTAGTGATGTTTGTCTTAGCAATCTTAGGGATAATCAAAGCCAAAACTTTAAGGGAAAAACGAAAAATTGCAGCAATCGCAATAGTAGTTTTAACTGCAATACTCACACCTACTCCGGATGCGCTTACTTTTGTGATAGCAAGCCTACCGGTTCTGGCCTTGTATGAATTAAGTATTCTAGCTATCTCGGCTTATGAGAAAATGACAAAATCTAAAAAGTTAAAATCTGCGAGTGTACAGGAGGTATGATTTATGCCTAGTTTAGGATTTCCCGAACTAGTAGTGATTCTGGTAATGGCCCTGATTATCTTTGTCCCTGGCAAGCTGCCGGACGTAGGAAGATCTATTGGTAAGGCAATTCGTGAGTTTAAGACTGCCAAAGACAGTACTATTAATGAAATTACTGCTGCTCCCAGCCAAACCAACACTGAGGATAAAACTACTGTGTAAAAGTTTAAGTTAGCAAGAAGACAAGCGTACCTATACCGCTTAATTTAGCCTACAAACTCATAGTTGGCGTTAAGTTTACTCTTTTGAGAATGGTGTGTTTTTAGATGGACAAGAAGATGACAGTGGTTCAACATCTCGGTGAACTAAGATACCGCCTAGTGATATCAGTTATCGCCTTTTTGGCCGGAGCAACTGGCATTTATCTAAACATGAACACGGTAATGGCTTGGCTAACTGCTCCATTACGGGGTAAGCAACTGTATTTTACCGGCCCTGCTGACGGTTTTTTCGTCACTTTCGAAATAGTCGTAGTAGGGGGGCTCATGCTTAGTTTGCCAGTGCTAATTTACCAGGTGCTGGCTTTTATCATAACTGGGTGTACCAAGCGGGAGCGAAAGGTTATATTCTTATCCATTCCACCAGCACTCACCTTGTTTTCTATAGGGGTGGTTTTCGGAAATAGAATCATTTTCCCCTTCTCCCTGCAGTTTCTGCTTGGAGCAAGCGAAGGTTATCTGAATTCTATGCTGTTAGGGACTAAGTATTTTTCCTTTCTATTATTTGTCGGCCTGGCGATGGGGTTGTTATTCCAAATACCTATAGTACTGCTGATCCTTAACAGGTTAGGTCTGGTTAAATCAGCAAAACTGCGGTCTGCAAGATTGTATGGATACCTCGGGATTTCGCTGATTGCAGGAGTGTTGGTACCGGCTCCGGACCTTCTAACCTGGTTAGCTATTTGTGGGCCGGTACTGGTTCTCTACGAGCTGAGCATCTGGGTGATTTACTTCATGGAAAAAAGCAAGGAGAAAAAGGAAAATGTCAACTTTGCCTGACACTAAGCGGATTCATCTGTTAATTAAAGGGGTAGTTCAAGGAGTCGGCTTCAGGCCTTTCGTCTACAATCTTGCCCGTGAACAGGATGTGAAAGGATGGGTCAACAATACCTCGGAGGGAGTGGAATTGGAAGCAGAGGGTCGGGAATCAGCACTTGAAGAGTTTTCCCAACGAATCAAGTCAGATGCTCCACCACTTGCTTTAATAGAAGAGATGACCTTGACCAAATTGCCGGCATTAGGCTATAAAGATTTCATTATTAAAGACAGCGAACCCGGTACTACAAAGTTTACCTTGATTTCTCCGGATATTGCCATTTGTCCTGATTGTCTGCGCGAGCTTAGGGATCCCTTGAATAGGCGTTACCGTTATCCCTTTATTAATTGTACTAACTGCGGGCCGCGTTTTACGATTATCACAGACGTGCCTTATGACAGACCATCAACAACTATGTCACCCTTTGAGATGTGTCCGGATTGCTTACAGGAATACGAAGACCCTGCCAACCGGCGTTTTCATGCCCAGCCCAACGCCTGTAAAACATGCGGACCACAAGTTTCGTTGATGGGTCCGCAGGGTAACCCTTTGAGAACAGAGGATTCAGTGACCAGGGCTGCAGAGCTTTTGAAGTCAGGCAGTATCTTGGCAATTAAAGGATTAGGAGGGTATCATCTAGCTTGTAATGCCTTAAGTGAGAGTACGGTACGAAGGCTAAGAAAGGCTAAAAACAGGGATGCCAAACCCTTCGCAGTAAGGATGCACAGTATCGAGGTTGTAAAACAGTATTGTCATGTTGATCCGGCTGAAGAAG
>JAJZSC010000242.1 GCA_021849995.1 Bacillota bacterium
TAAATCCAGAGTACTGTAAGAAACAGTGTTTTTATTACCAAAACCTGAAAAAGAAAGGTGATGATTTAGTGACTAAAACAAAGCAAATTCATTCAGATGATGATGTCCGTATCCAGGAATTCCTCGATATGATCGCCCCCTCCATCATCAAATTCAACACCGACCATTTCATCTGCGGCAACACCTACCGATGCGTGTGGGTACTCCGTGAATATCCCACAGCCACCGAGGAACAGGCCATCCTCCGTCATCTTGGAGAAAAAGAGGGCGTGACCTTGCATATCTATACCCGGCATGTAACACCAGTGGAGGAAAAGAAGATTATCTCAAATGCCGCCAACAAGAACCGGATGCAGCGGAGCAGCACCCAAGATCTGCAGCAGACAGTCACCGCTGAAAGCAACCTGCAGGACGTTGTCAACATCGTAGCCCATATGCACCGGAGCAAGGAGCCTCTCATTCATGCGGCAGTGTACATCGAACTGTCTGCCCACGACCCTGACCAGCTGAAGCTTTTGCAGACCGAGGTGCTGACCGAGCTGGTGCGAAGCAAGCTCAATGTAGACAGGCTCCTGCTCCGCCAGCAGCAAGGTTTTTTATCGGTCATGCCCTCCGGCTGGAATGTGTTTTCCGATCAGTTTGAACGGGTGCTGCCCGCAAGCTCGGTCGCCAATCTCTACCCCTTCAATTATTCAGGCAAGACCGACCCTAACGGCTTCTACCTGGGCAGGGACAAATTCGGCAGCAACATTCTTGTGGATTTCAACCGGAGAGCAGATGACAAGACTAACGCCAATATTTTAATTTTGGGGAACTCCGGTCAGGGCAAGAGCTATCTGTTAAAGCTCATCCTCACCAATCTGAGGGAATCCGGTATGAAGGTGATCTGCCTTGATCCGGAAATGGAGTTTGAGGATCTCACCAATAACCTAGGCGGCTGCTTCATCGACCTGATGACTGGCGAGTACATCATCAATGTTTTAGAACCCAAGACATGGGACGAAACCGGTGACCCTAAAGATACGGGAGCGCCCCAGGCATTCCGGCAGACCTCAAAGCTCAGCCAGCACATCAGCTTCTTAAAAGACTTCTTCAGGACATATAAAGATTTCGACGACAGGCAGACAGACACCATTGAGATCATGCTGGGCAAGCTTTATGACAAGTGGGGTATCACCGACCACAGCAATTTTGACCGCTTAAAACCCTCAGATTATCCCATCCTGACCGACCTGTATGAGCTGATTGAGTCGGAATATAAGGAGTTTGATGAAAGCCGTCGCCAGCTCTATACCGCGGATACCCTGCGGGAAATCTGCCTTGGGCTCCACTCCCTGTGCAAGGGTGCGGAGTCTAAATTCTTTAACGGGCAAACCAACATCATCGGCAATGAGTTTGTGACATTCGGTGTCAAGGGGCTTTTGCAAGCCAGCAAAAACCTGCGAAATGCCCTGCTGTTCAACGTACTGTCCTACATGAGCAATGAGCTTCTCACTACGGGCAATACCGCCGCCAGCATTGATGAATTCTATCTGTTCCTCACCAACCTGACCGCTGTGGAATATGTCCGCAACTTCATGAAGCGAGTAAGGAAGAAAGATAGTGCCGTAATTCTCTCTTCGCAGAATCTGGAGGACTTCAATCTGGAGGGCATCCGGGAGTACACCAAGCCGCTGTTTTCCATCCCAGCCCACGCTTTTCTGTTTAACGCAGGCAACATCGACAAGCGGTTCTATATGGACACCCTCCAGCTGGAGGAATCGGAATACAATCTGATCCGGTATCCTCAGCGGGGTGTTTGCCTCTATAAGTGCGGTAATGAGCGGTACAACCTCATGGTCACTGCTCCGGGGCATAAGGAAAAGTTGTTTGGCACGGCTGGAGGAAGGTAAAAAATTAGGGTATAAAGGTAGAGGCTGGTAGGATATTGTATATAGAAAATCTTAATTACCCCACAGCAATTGTGGGGCAATTAAAATAACTAAGATAATATAGTGCTTGGTTCTACGCCATATAACTACTAAGTAATCAGTTTTTCCATAGTAATTTTGTTTTGGTTGGCAGTTAATTGTTTAATTGTATTATTCCGTAGAAGAAATAGTCCCAGACCTATTAGTAACCATACAATACCTGCAAGAAATCCAGATTTCCCTATAGGAACCAATAAAGCTAAACAAATACCCAAAGCCAGCATTGGCACAATCGGATAAAAAGGAACTTGAAAATGTTTTGCTCTTTCTTCCCAAGGTGTTCTTCGTCTTGAGATAAAGAAAGCTATCATTGTAAAAATAAACGTGAGCAGATATAAAAATCCAGTTGCTGATACCGCAATATTTATAGAGCTAAAGGCAGTAAACAGTACCTGTATACACACTCCTAACACAACAGCCCATACCGGTGTTTCAAAACGTGGGTGGATAAATGAGAATATTTTTGGTAAAAGTCCATTACGTGCCATGGCAAAAGCAGTTCTTGATATAGAAAGAATGAAGGCGTTTGCAGTTGCAGGGAGAGCAATTACAATTACCATGTTAACTAGAATAGGGCCGAAATCTCCTAAAAATTGCTGACTCGCCAACGATATAGGTACCGGGGAAGTCCCGAGATCCTTCCAGGAAACGACTCCGATAGATACGTAGAGCATTCCTAAATAAAGTAGGAGAACAGTTAAAATTGAGGTAAATATAGACATAGGAATAGTACGTCCGGGATTTTTAATCTCTTCTCCTGCTGCTACGATGCCATCCCAACCGACCATCGAAAGGAAACCAACTAATGCTGCACCTAAAATTCCTTCGATGCCATTCGGAGCAAATGGCGTATATAGCCTATAATCTACATGTGCCCAGCCAGTAGTAAAAAAACCTAGTAACAAAATGATTTCAATAAAAACTACTCCAACTTGAACAATACCACTAAATTTAATCCCCAAAATATTGAGAATTCCTAATGCTATCAGAAGAATTACAGCGCTGAGTACTGGAGGGGCACCTGTTAATGAGTGCAAATAGTTACCGAATCCTTGTGAAACGAAGCTGCTTGCAGCAAGCCATGCACCCCAATAAGCCCATCCAATTATTGTTCCTAATAAATTACCCATGGTTTTATGAACGTATTCGTAGGAACCACCGGCTTTTGGGTATCTTGATGCTAGCTCCGCATAGCATAAGCCCAATAAAATCTCAAGTATAGCGGCTAAAATAAATGAAACTATTACTGCTGGTCCTGCCTTTCCTGCTGCTACACCACTAAGGACAAAAATACCAGCACCTACCATAGCTCCAATACCAAGGGCAGTTGCTTCTTTGAAACCTAAAGTTCTTTTTAATTCCATATGAGACCGCCTCCTAAAAGGTTTACCTTAGAAGCGGTAAACTTCCTGTTAAGTTGTTAACCTTCTTTTTATTTCCGTAAATAGCGACTCCAAAGTATTCTAAATTATCCGCTGTGAAGCTTGAGATTTTTTCTGTGTATGCCTCGAAAGTTGTTGTAGTTTGAGCAGCATTTGAAAAATCTACAACTAATAGATCGGAGAAGTCACTTGCAGCTGCTTTGTCTCTCAATTCTTTAATCTTTACACTATCGCTTTTTAATATGGGAATAGGGGTAGTAGTAATACCAGCATGGCATCGTCCAGAAGCATCAAAAACATCTGGTCCAATTATGCCATCTATTCTTTTGCCCAAGGTAAGAGCTAATACTGCTGCTGTGTTTGCCATTAAACCAAGCGGTAAGTCTGAATTAATAACGATTACACATTTTGTCACTTGTTCTTTATTTTCCATACACTTACTCCTTCACTTTTATAGTTTTTGAAATTTTTTAAAGTACACTGACGAAAAAACTTTATCATTGGTATACTTCATAGTTCTTTTTAAGTATAATAACATTACAAAGTGGTTTGATGTAGTGCCAATTATAAATTGTTTTATGGTACCACTTTTAAGGAGGCAATAGCTACATGCTTTGGATACCAATTGATAAATCATCAGATACACCTTTAATTAGACAGGTTTATGAGCAAATACGAATACGGATTCTACGTGGAGAACTGCAAGCAGGACAACAGATTCCTTCTACTCGTGAGTTAGCTTCAGATTTGCAAGTTTCAAGAAATGTTATTTTAGAAGCATACGACCAATTGTTAGCAGAGGGATATATTATAAGCTGCAAAGGTTCAGGCACTTATGTTGCTGAGGGTGTTTTATTAGAAGAACCTTCGATAGAGCAGCCTTTGCCGCTAATTAATCTATTTACTGACTCAAAACAAGATAGAGATGACTTGATTGATTTCCGTTCAGGAATCCCTGACCTAAATTTATTTCCCCGAAAAAAATGGGCTAATCTATCCCGCCAAGTTTATGATGAAAGCCCAAGTTATGTTTTTGGGTATAATACGCCAGAGGGACGTCTTGAATTAAGACGTATTTTATCTAGCTACTTATTAAGGACGAGAGGAGTTCGCTGTCATCCAGACCAGCTGGTTATTACAACAGGAGCGACCCAAGCATTATCTCTTATTGCAAAACTTTTGCTTTCGCCGGGTGATGAAGTTATAATTGAAGATCCTATAACTCATGAAATTCAAACTATTTTTTCTTCCCCAGGGGCTTCTTTGTATCCTATTCCTGTAGACGGACACGGGATGAGAACTGAGCTTATTCCTGCAGATAAGAAGCCCAGCTTCGTTTTTGTGACACCCTCTCACCAGTTTCCAATAGGGGGAATTTTAACTATAAGGCGGCGCATTCACCTCATTCAATTTGCTCAAGCATCAGGATGTTATATCGTAGAGGATGATTATGATAGTGAATTCCGTTATAAAGGGACACCAGTCAGCTCACTTCAGGGATTGGAACCAAGCCGTGTCATTTATATTGGAACATTCAGTAAAATTTTATCTCCTGGATTACGCCTTGGATACTTAGTTCTTCCACCATCACTTATAGAACGCTGCCGTGACCTTAAATGGTTTACTGATTTGCATACTCCCTCAATAGAACAGCTTATTCTAGCCCGTTTTATTGAAGAATGCTACTTGGAACGTCATATAAGCAAAATGAAGAAAATCTACCAGAAACGCAGAGAGATACTTACAGAGTGTTTAAAGATGAATTTTAAGGACAAAGTTAAAATTATTGGAGATGCTACAGGACTTCATTTAACTGCTGAATTTAAAGATGTTGATTTTTCAAACGATATTATTGATAAAATCCTCGAGCATGGAGTCCGAATTTACCCGGTTGAAATCCATACTATAAAAAAAGGTGTGCATAAAAATAGAATTATCATGGGGTATGGGAATCTGACAAATGAACAAATTAGTGAAGGAGTAAGTAGGTTGCGAAATGCTTTATTATCTATGTGAAGATATTTTTACTGAATTAACCACAACTTTTATTCTGTTGTCACTTGAAAGTAACAAGGCTATAGCGTAATCTGAAAAACTTAATCTTCGATTAAAATGCCGCTGATGGAACACACCAGCGGCATTTTTTATACTCATTTTCAAAGAAAGGAGGCAATGATCACGTTGAATTTTTTAGATTCTACGTTGATATTCTGTGGGTTGAGCAGATCGAATATAACCTCATTAGGTACTCTCAGAGGGGTGTTTGCCTTTATAAGTGCGGCAATGAGCGGTACAACCTTATGGTCACTGCCCCGGAGCATAAGGAGAAGCTCTTCGGAAAGGCGGGTGGTCGGTAATGAATGGACTTGAACACTTCAAGGCAATTAAGACATACATTCTTAACGATATATTGGCTTC
>JAJZSC010000243.1 GCA_021849995.1 Bacillota bacterium
TTAGGACAGTAGGAGCCAGTCCAATGAGCATATAGAGATTTACGAGGCCATTCAGACAAAGGACGTGGAGAGAGCTAAAACGTCTATGTTTAATCATTTAGCAGGTGTTGAACAGGAAATGCTTCGCGATATATAATATCATTATGGAATAGATAGCTCGCTTCTTGATGCGCGGGTTGTTTTATGTGACAAAAAGATGTAAATGGATAGAAAATGTCAGAATTAATATATTTGTGTGAACAGACAGAATTTTAGTATAAAAATTAAATGTCTCGCATGATTTATTCTAAAGATTAGCAATGGAGATATTTAAATTATCAAACTTGTAATAAAGGCTAAAGAGTCGGAGAAGGAGAAATTTTCGTGGAACTAAGACCTATTAAAACCAGAAAGATATACGAGGAAATTATTGAACAGATCAAAAGCCTTGTAGCCCAAGGTCAACTAAAACCTGGAGACCGCTTACCCTCGGAACGTGATTTAGTTGAAAGACTTAAAGTAAGTAGAGCATCTATCAGAGAGGCCTTAAGTGCCTTGGAAATGATGGGGTTATTAGAAGTCCGAAGCGGGGAGGGTACTTATGTACGTCAGCCTAAGGCTGAGTCAGTAGTAGGTTCGTTGGCCTGGATTCTCTCGATGGAGAGTGGAACAGTATTAGAACTGTTGGAGGTAAGGAAAATACTTGAAGTTCAGGCAGTCGGGCTTGCAGCTGAAAGAGCAAGTGAACAGCAATTGAAGGTCCTAAGTGAAGCGCTTGAAGGAATGAAGAGCGATCTTTTTTCAGCTAAGGGTGGAGAGAAGGCTGATCTCAAGTTTCACTATGCAATTACTCAGGCAACAAATAACAAGATACTGATAAAACTGATGGATACTATCTCAGATATGATGCACCATTTGCTTAAAGCTAGTCGGGCCAAGCTTTACGAGGGGAAATATACCCCTGAGCTTTTGTTTGAAGAACATCAAGGAATACATGATGCAATAATTAATAGGGATGTCTCTAAAGCACGGGAAAAGATGCTAGCCCATTTAACCGGAGTAGAAAATGAATTAATTAAACAAGTCTAAATTCGTCTTGTGGGTATTCCTCTGTCTGTCTAAATGTGAGATAATTTGCTTATGATACTCGATTAAGCGCTATTAGAGTGTGAAGGCGCTGTAAGAATGTGAATACCTCCTTCGAGGGATTAAAGTATTTGAGGGTGTATTATGAGCAAATTTACTACATCAGAGATTTTATATATCCATGAAAATTGTCTTAACACTAAACGTGCTTTTGCTACTTCGTGTCGTCTCTGCATTGATTCGTGCCCGCATAAGGCTATTTCTGAATTTAAGGAATTAGATCCAGATCTTTGCACGGAATGTGGTTTATGTATGGCAATTTGTCCAAGCGATGGCTTTGTAAGTCGTTCGTTTGATGATTTATTTGACTATATTATTTCGACAGACCAAGTGAATTTAAATTGCCCTAAAGCAATACGCAAGGATTTTGAAATCCCCTGTCTGGGAATGTTCGATAGAGATAGCTGGAGAAGTTTGCTCCTAGTCGCGCAGGAAAAACATGTTACTATTTATACAGGGGTTTGCGCTGGCTGTCCTGACAAATATGCTTGTGGCAAAAGCATTCAAACCCTGAAAGAATTTGACGATATCCAGTTATCTGACATACTCTTAGCTATTAAAGTATCCCCTGATTCTGATGAGGGATTATCATCTGGCTCAAATAAGCATCCTTTGTCTCGACGGGAGACAATAGAGGGTTGGAGGCAACAAAATAAGGAAAAGCTCGAAGCTTTACTACCGGTATTAAATAATGCTTCTGGAGGATACCCGGTACCCAAGTCAAGGGAAAAGATCATTAAAATGTTAGAGAATAGAAGTGAAACAAGAATTCCTTTTAGAGCTATAACAGTATCTGATAATTGTACTAGCTGTGGAGTATGTGCAGCTATATGCCCACAAGGTGCCTTGCAAAAAAGAGAAGTGGGGAATACTTTTAAGTTGATTCTGGAGCCTTTTAGGTGTGTACAATGTGACCGTTGTATTGAAATTTGTCGCCCCCAGGCTTTGAAATATGCTTCGAAAAACCTTTCACATAAACATCTAACCGGCAGAATCTTACTACACGAGGGGAGCCCACTTTATTGCTCCCGCTGTGGAAAACAGGTTTTTGAGAACAACGATCAACCATTGTGTATTGCTTGTGCCTCTAGTGATCCCGACAAGAATAATTTCTTCTTTTAAAGTCTACTGGATAAAGTAAAGGAGCGCACTGGGACGCTCCTTTTTGTCATTGCTTATTACACTTTATCAGGGCGTTTTTCCGAATTCCTTCCCAACCACAAGTTCTAAACCAGATTGGGGCGAAGAAGGATGTCCAAATTCCAGCTAATAAATAAACTGGCAAATTGAAAAATCTGTTTGCAACAGTCAGGGGTTCCCATACTACTACCCATATTCCGAGTACTCCCAAACCCATAACGGTTTTATAGATGGATAGATAAATACTTGTTTTTTCCATATAATCAATATAATGATCTTCTAAAAAATAGCCGGAGGCATATCCCATCGTGAATCCGATAAGTTGCAATCCCTGATCTGAGTGGTAAACTAGAGAGAATGAAAGGGGAAACAGTAGAGATATTAAAATCTTTATCCGAAGGGAAAAGGGTAGCTTAAACAGTGTCTTATCCAATAGAAGAAAAAGTACTACCGCAAGTATACCAATAAAATATCCGCCAAAAATATCTGCAGGCCAGTGCAAACCTAGATAGAGGCGTGAAAACCCTATTGTAATAATCATTATTAGGCTGAATAGAATTATTAATCTTTTCTTCCATTGGCTAGCCAGATAGAGATAAAATGTAGCTGCACCTTGACTGTGCCCGCTTGGAAAAGAATACCCTGTCGCAGATTCTACATAGATAGAACGGATTCCTGGTTGACCGATCGGCCTAAAAGTTTGCAAGAAATCCTTTAAAAAAGAATTAAGTGTCATGGATGTGAGAAACAGTATCCCTAACCGAAAGCCAAACCTCTTATCAATGTTCCAGAAGATTGTTGCTAACAATACTATGTAAGCTGGTTCACTACCTAGGAAGCTTACAATAATAAATAAGTTATCCCAGGCAGGATTGCTTATGCTCTGGATAATTCTATAAAACTCAAGCATAATAGTTTTCTTTTAGGTATGGCAGCCACATCCACAGGAGTGGACATGAGTAGACTTCTTCTTAGAAGTGTCTTTTAACAATTGTTCTTTTAAGTGCTGGGTATAGGAATAAGGCTGTTTCTGTATTTCAAGAGCAAGCTCAATTATCTCGTTAACTTCTTCTTTGCTTAGACCGTTTTCCAAGGCTTCAGTAACTGCCAGTCTAAGCCCGGGAAGAGAATTAACCGCCGCTGATGCAGATAGTTTGACTACGATTTTAGTATGTAAATCCATTGTCATATTTTACACTCTCCAAATTAGTTTTTTGTTGGAAATCATACCATAAAAACGCTGAAACCGCAAAAATCAAAGCAACAAGCTATAATAGGGTAGAGACGATCATAAAAAGAAAATGCCTAAGATACCAGTATATATGTAATAATACTTAGAGCAAGTTTTAAAAATGGAATAATTAGCGGAAAGGAACTTGGTATGTCTGATAATCGTATTTTAATTGTCGGTGGCGGTGCTGCCGGGATGATGGCTGCCGGGCAGGCTGCTTCGGCCGGGGCGGAGGCAATACTTATAGAAAAGATGGAACGGCTTGGAAGAAAAATTGCCATATCCGGCAAAGGTCGTTGTAACTTGACAAACTCAGAAAATGTCTCCGACTTTATTAAAAATTATCCAGGGAATGGAAGATTCCTGCACGGGATCTTGCGCGAATTTGATAATAACGCTTTATGCGAGTTTTTTGCAGGCTATGGGGTGGAAACTAAAGTTGAACGAGGTGGCAGGGTCTTCCCCGTTTCCGATGATGCAGAGGTCGTAGTAAGAGCTTTAGAGAAGTATCTAAATGAGGCAGGAGTAGAAGTACTAGTCGGGAAAAAGATCCAAGAAGTGCTAGTTAGCCAAGGTAAGGTAGATGGAGTAAAACTTGAGTCAGGGCAAACTATTAAGTCCAGGGCAGTTATAGTTTGCACCGGGGGAGCGTCTTATCCTGCAACTGGCTCGGCTGGAGATGGATTTAGAATAGCCAAAGCTATAGGTCACAATGTTATCTCCCCCAGGCCAGCATTAGTCCCGCTTAGGACTGCCGAAATGTGGGCTAAAGAGGTCCAAGGACTCGCCTTGAAGAATGTGGAGGCCTCTTTATGGATTGATGGAAAGAAAGCTGCTACTGAGTTTGGAGAAATGCTATTTACTCACTTCGGCATCTCAGGTCCAATAGTATTAACGTTAAGTAGGGTGGCTGTGGATGCTTTGAACCAAAATAAGAGGGTTGAATTCAAACTTGACTTAAAGCCAGCTCTTACGGCAGAGCAGTTAGATGCCAGACTCCAACGCGATTTCCAAAAATTCACCAACAAGCAGTTCAAAAACTCTTTAGATGAGTTGCTGCCGCAAAGCCTGATTCCTGTCGTGATTAAACTTTCTGGGATTAATCAGGATAAAGTGGTTCATCAGATATCTCGTGAGGAACGTAAGAAGTTACTGAACTTACTTAAGGAAATGCCCTTGACTATAACAGCTGCACTTCCACTTGCAGCGGCAATTGTTACAGCGGGTGGAGTTGATGTACGTGAAATTAACCCTAAGACAATGGAATCTAAGATCTGCAAAGGGCTATTCTGGGCAGGGGAAGTAGTAGATGTTGATGGGGTCACGGGTGGATATAATTTACAGGCCGCCTTTGCTATGGGTTACAGGGCAGGAAAAGCTGCTGCGGAGTTCGTCTTAAACCCGGTCTTACTTTAGGGATACATGCATAGACTGTTTACGAGGTGAAGGAAATGCGCCAACGTAAACGGGTAGGTATTTGGGATGTGCTGCATGGTTTTGAAAGAAGCTTGATTAGGGTAATTATTCTAGCATCGATAGCCTTAGTAATAGTTCAGTTGGGATTCGGCCTCGCTAAAGATCCTGTTCAGTATTATATGGCAATGGCAAGAGAGGTAGAGTCTCATCCTTTGGTGACTACTCCTCAGGCAGAGCTAATCCCACAAAATCAGAAACAAACTTGGAACCTAACTTTAAGGGCAACGCCTGCTGCCCCGGTTAAAGTTCTGCAAAATGGAAAGTTAATTGCTATGCTGTCCAAGGGGGAGCAACAAATAACAGTACAAAGCGGCACTATAGAATTTGACGCTACTAATGTAGCGCAAATAGTCACGGTCAAGATAATCAAGAAAGATAATGAATTAGTAGAGCCACGCTTGAATCAAACAGTGGTTCTAGAGAAGAATGCTAAAAGTCTCCGGGTGAATCCATAAATTTGTTCAGAATAACTGCAGAGTTACTTATCCTCAGGCGGTTAGTATGTTAGTCCATCGTTATGTAGATCGGTTATTGAAAAAAACCTTATTAAGTACTATAATTCATTACAAAACTAAATAGAGTATTCTCGGGAGAGGAGGTAGAACGGTAGTACGGACTGAAAGTTAAATAGCACATGCAGGTAGGATGGTGGAACGGCTCTAAATGAATTGATACAAAGGAGCACCCATTGAGGTGCCTTTTTTAATCCATTAGCCTACAAAGCTATTAGATTTCCTATTTGTCATGTTGTGAAAGGAAGATTACAAATGGTAGCAGAGAGTAAAAGAG
>JAJZSC010000244.1 GCA_021849995.1 Bacillota bacterium
AGACATGAAAGCCGGCGAAGAAGTATTGGGAATCGAAATACACGAAGGTAAAGAAGTTCGTGTAAAATCTAACCATGACATTCCCCTCGGCCACAAAATTGCCTTAGTAGAAGTTAAGAATGGTGACTGGGTAATTAAGTATGGTGAAAGAATTGGTAAAGCTACTCAGGATATCAAAGTTGGCGATTGGGTACACACTCATAACCTGAAGACTGCGAGGTGGGATTATGGAAACTAAGATCTTAGGATATCGTAGAGACAACGGACGTATCGGTATTCGTAATCACGTGTTGATTATTCCTGTTGATGATTTGTCAAACGCAGATTGCTTAGCAGTTGAACATAACGTTGCTGGCACCCTTGCTATTCCTCACCCATATGGCCGTTTGCAATTTGGTGCTGACCTTGATTTGCACTTCCAAACCTTGATAGGAGCTGGACGTAATCCTAACGTAGCTGCTGCTATCGTTATTGGAATTGAGCCTAACTGGGCTAAAAAGATCGCTGATGGCATTGCTGAAACTGGTAAGCCTGTTGCTTACTTCGGAATCGAAGGTTATGGCGACCTTAAAACCATTGAGAGAGCTTCCCGTAAAGCTCAAGAGTTCGTACAATACGCTACTTCCCTCGAAAAAGTAGAGTGCGATTTGAAAGACCTCGTTGTAAGCTTTAAATGCGGTGAGTCTGATACTACCTCCGGCTTAGCTGGAAACCCAACTGCTGGTGTGGTAGGGGACCGTTTAGTGGCACTTGGCGGAACCGTAATCTTTGGTGAGACACCTGAGACTACCGGCGCTGAGCACATTCTTGCTAAACACTTTGCTACCCCTGAACTTGGTGAGAAATATCTTAAGATCCACAAAGAATATATGGATCTTATCGAGTCCAAGGGTGCTGACCTTCTCGGAACCCAACCTACCCAAGGTAACATCGCTGGTGGCTTAACAACCATCGAAGAGAAAGCTCTTGGAAATATTCAGAAAGCTGGTAAGAGCCCTATCGTTGGAGTTCTTGCTCCTTGCGAAGAGCCTACCGCTCCAGGACGTTACTTCATGGATACATCCTCTGCTGCTGCTGAGTGTATCACCGTCATGATGGCAGCTGGAGCAGTTCTCCACATCTTTATTACAGGTCAAGGTAACATTGTTGGTAACCCAATTGAGCCTGTAATTAAAATGTCTGCTAACCCGCATACCTGTGAGTTTATGTCAGAGCATATCGACGTTGACATTAGCGGAGTTCTAACCAGAGAAATCGACCTCGAACAAGCAGCAGATAAAGTAATGGACTGCATTGTCGCGACTGCTCGTGGCCGTTTCACTGATGCTGAGACCTTGAACCACAAGGAGTTTGTTCTTACCCGTCTCTATCCAAGTGCTTAATATTAAGCGCGGATTTAGCTTAATAAGATTTGCATTGCAACAACTAATATATAGAGGGTGCAGGTAGACCCTGCACCCACTCTTATAGTTTATAATCTCGAATTTTGCCTTGGGGGTCGGAACTTGTGAAGATCGAACTACCTTATGGACGCACTAAACAAAATTGCATAATACCTGATGACATCGAGTGTTCTTTTGGATACATAAAGCAAGTCAGTCCTGAAGCTCCTGTTGAAAAACAGTTGGAGCAGGCATTGGCAAACATTATAGGCAATATTGACTTAGACAAACTCAAAAATGCTCAAAAGGTAGCCATTGCAGTCTCTGATATTACCCGTCCGGTTCCCAGCAGACAGATTCTTGAAGCACTAGTACCATGGCTTAATAATATCGGGATCAATCAGGATCAAATAACCGTTCTTGTCGGAGGAGGTCTTCACAGACCTGCCAATAAAGCGGACTTGGATTATATTATTGGCGAACATCTACTAAGCCGGATTACCAAGATTGTTGCTCATGATGCAGATGATGCAGAGATGTTGGCCTATCTAGGTGATTCCTCTCAAGGTACACCGGTATATGTAAATAAGTACTTTGCACAGGCAGATTATAAAATTGTAACCGGAATGGTAGATGCTCACCAATTTATGGGATTTACAGCCGGTGTTAAAGGTGCAGTTATAGGACTAGGAGGACGTCCTACTATTACAGGCAACCATGCCCGTCTTTTCCAACCCGGGGCTGAGCTTGGACGGATAGAGGATAATCCTGCGCGAGTAGACCTTGAAGATATCGGTCGGATAATCGGTGTTGACATGATTGTTAATGTTGTGCTCAATGACAAGAAAGAAGTTGTTAAGGCAGTTGCCGGACATCCTGTAGACGCTCACCGACAAGCAGCAGAATATGCCAAGGGCGTATTTGGAGTACAACTTCGTCCTGCAGATATTGTCATTGCTTCACCGGGAGGTTTTCCAAAGGATATTAATGTTTATCAAGCTCAAAAAGCTTTAACTCCTGCTATGCAAACAGTTAAGGACGGAGGAGTAATTATCTTGGTCGCAGACTGTATCGAAGGCACCGGAGAGGAGAGCTTTGAGGAAGAGATGTCAAACTATTCTGATCCTTTGGGAGTTGTGAGTTCCTTTAAGCAAAAAGAGTTTGTGATTGGGCCTCATAAAGCTTACCTCTGGGCAAGGGCCTTAGCTAAAGCTAAAACGATTATTGTCTCCCAGAATATCTCTGAAGAATTGGCCAAGACCTTAATGGTTGAGTTGCAGCCGGATCTTCAGTCAGCAATTGATTCAGCACGAAAAGTCAAAAGTCAAAATACTTCTATAGTTGTGTTACCATATGCCTCCTCTGTCATTCCTGTTATCGAGCGATAAGAATTTCCTTTTACTCTATTAAATCTTTCAATGTATTTTACTTTAATTTATTTCATAAAATTTTGATTTTCAAAATTCCTAAAAATCGCATGACTCTAGAACTTTGTGACAGGAATTATTTGCTAAGGCTAATATGACATAAATTGTATCAAAAACATAAAATTTGACACAATTCGACTTAGCATATAAAATCTGATTATCAGTCTATTAGACTTCAATTATGCATTGTGTTATCATAAAGTTCTATGAGAGTGTGCTTAAGAATTCTGAGGGTATGACAGGGGGGGATATTCAATTTACTAAGCATAATAAAGATTTTTAAAACAAAGTAAAGTTTTGTGAAAAAGATTACAAGAGCAATATTATAACACATATAATTATTGATTATTTGTTGTAGTATTAGGAATTTAGTATCAATTATTAATCTTGGAGGTGAAAGGCTTGAGCACAAACGGTACACAACAACAAATTTCAGTGTACAAAAAGACAGACTTCAAAGTTGGGCTTTTCTTCTTGATTTTCTCTGTATTTGTAATTTCGGCTGCAGGAAATATGCCAAAAGAAATGCCCGGAGTTAGCTTTGGTCCAGGCGTTATGCCATACTGGCTGGGAATTGCAATGGCGATTTTAAGCGTGCTGTTAATTATCCAGTCATTTAGCAAGAAAAACAAAGATGTTCCTGAGTTTAGCAAAGAAGAAGTCATAGGCGTAGGCGGAATCTTCCTTCTCTTGCTAATCTATATGGGTGCAATGGATTATATTGGTTTTGCTTTAGACACCTTCCTGCTAGTAACGATAATCTCAAGAAAGCTTGGCAAATACGCTTATTGGAAATGCGCCTTGCTTGGAGCGTTAACTGGTGGAATTACGGTATATTTCTTTAGAATTCTTTTGGATATGCCCTTACCGATAGGTCTCCTCGGCTTCTAGACCATGATTACAAATTAGAGAGGTGAGAACCATTGGATTTCAGCGCACTATTAGGTGGTTTCGCTACAGCCTTAACCCCTGAGAATCTGCTATTCGCTTTCATCGGTTGCTTAGTGGGTACTCTTATCGGGGTGTTGCCAGGACTTGGACCAACCTCTGGTATAGCGATACTTCTGCCTTTAACAACTATTCTTGAGCCTATTCCAGCAATTATTATGCTCTCTGGTATTTATTATGGAGCCATGTATGGTGGATCTACCACAGCAATCCTGGTTAATATTCCAGGTGAAGTTGCCTCAGTTCCTACCGCAATGGATGGATATAAAATGGCCAGGAATGGACAAGCTGGTCCTGCCTTGGCAACAGCTGCGATATCTTCTTTCGTAGCAGGCACCATAAGTCTTTTGGGTTTGACGTTCTTCGCTCCGACACTTGCTGGTTGGGCGCTGCACTTTGGACCACCAGAATACTTTGCACTTATGATTCTTGCTCTTAGTGTAGTTGTTAACTTGACCGGAAGGTCTTTGGTAAAAGGACTGTTGGCAGGTGTTTTAGGTTTCTTGATTGCAATGGTAGGTATGGATCCAATGACAGGCTACAACCGCTTCTCATTTGGCAGTACTGATCTAATGGCTGGAATCGACTTTATCAGTGTAATTATTGGACTGTTCGCAGTGAGTGAAATCATCTCTACATTAGAAAGTGCTGCTGTGGAGATGTATAAAGCAAAGCTAGACAGACTTTATCTTAGTGCAAAAGAAATCATTCAGTTGATGCCTACTATGCTTCGCTCAACAGTAGTCGGTTTCTTTATGGGATTACTTCCAGGATGTAGCCCGGGCGTAACGGCTTTCCTAGCATATGACGTAGAAAAACGTATATCTAAGAATCCTGAAAACTTTGGAAAAGGTGAAATCCGTGGGGTTGCTGCTCCAGAGGGTGCAAACAACGCTACAACCAGTGGGGGATTCGTACCACTTTTCTCCTTCGGTATTCCTTCAGGTCCAGCCTTGGCCGTTTTACTCGGTGGATTCATGATGTACGGCTTACAACCAGGACCAACCTTGTTTGAAAAGAACTCTGACTTTGTCTGGGCTGTTATCGCTTCTATGTATATTGGAAATGTAATGCTTCTTGTATTAAACCTCCCGCTTGTTGGACTCTGGGCTAAACTAGTTCGTGTACCTTACGCGATTATGGCTCCGATGGTTTTAGTGTTTTCCTTCATTGGAGCATATAGCGTTCGAAACAAAATGTCTGACGTAGTAATCGCAGTTATCTTTGGTTTAATTGGTTGGATTATGCGAAAAGTTGACATTCCAACTACTCCATTGATTCTCTGCTTGATTTTGGCACAGATCTTCGAGACTTCGTTGAAACAGTCTCTAAGTATGCAACAAGGAAACTTGGGAATTTTCTTTACACGTCCGATTTCAGCTACCCTGATTGCCGTTTCTGCTATCCTTGTAATTGCATCCCTTTACACCAGGATTAAACATCCTGAAAAGGCTGCGGCGGCTTTAGCTGAAGACTCTCAATAATATTAGAGGCTCAGCTCAAAAATAATTTTTTAACACTAAGCTAAGAAAGTGGAGGTAGGAACTGAAAATGAAAAAATGGACAAAAGTACTCGTTGCTAGTATCACTGCTGGTGCGCTGTTGCTCTCCGGTTGTGCAGGTGCCAAGACCCAAGGTGGTGCTAAGAAAGCATCTGATTATCCTAAAAAACCAATTGACTTGATCATTGCTTTTAATGCAGGCGGATCCAGTGACGTTCAAGCTCGTATCGTAGAAAAGTTCTGGAAGCAACAATTTAATAACCAGCCTCTTACTTTCGATTATCAAGTAGGAGCAGGTGGACAAGTAGGTTTTACGGCAATCACCAAGGCTAAGGCAGATGGTTACACTATTGGTGGAATTAACGTTCCTCACATTAACTTGCAAGCACTAAGTCCTCAAGCAACTTTCAAAACCTCTGATTTCGTGTATCTTGACCA
>JAJZSC010000245.1 GCA_021849995.1 Bacillota bacterium
AAACCTTTCGTACAAGGGCTAATACTCCCAACTCAGGATTATCCCATTCCGCCCAAGCCATTTGCATAAATTCCAGTACGTGTAAATCGTCCTGGAGAGTAAACTCCCTTTGTTCCCGCCGGCATTTCATGCTCGAGCCTTCAACTGTTCCCTGGTAAAGAGCTATAAGACAAGCTAAGGAAAAACTTAACTTTTCCGGAACTCGGCCATTTTTATCAATTAGCCTTAGCAGGGAAGGCAGCGCCCGGGTCTTAAATTTGGAAGTGGAATTGAGCAAGATGCTGATCAGGTAGTGTTTAATATAGGGGTTTTGGAACCTCTCCAAGACTGCCTCGGCAAACTCGGTTAACATCTTTTCATCCAATTCAATCGAGGGAATTATTTCTTTATAAATAACCTCCTTGGTATATTGGCCAAGCACAGGATGGTCAACCATTTCCCCTACGGTATCCAGCCCATAGAGGAAGGCCACGGGAACACAGGAGGTATGAGCTCCATTTAATATACGCACCTTCCGAGTCCGGTAAGGTGTCAGATCATCAGTCCAAACAACATTTAACCCAACCTTGGTAAACGGCAACCGCTCCTGCAACTCCCGGGGACCTTCAATTACCCATAAGTGAAACAACTCACCGGTATTCAGCAGATGATCCTCATAGCCAAGACGATCGGTAATTTCTTGGAGTTCGTCCCTGGGATAGCCTGGAACAACGCGGTCAACCAGAGTGTTTAAAAAGTAATTGTATTTTTCAACCCACTCCTTAAATTCAGCAGGCAGCCCCCATTCTTGGGTTAAACGCAAAATAATCCGTTTAAGATTATCACCGTTACGGTCAATGAGCTCGCAAGGGATTATCACCATACCCTTTTGTGGATCTCCGGCAAAGTGCTTAAACCGGTGATAGAGGTAAACAGCCAACTTACCTGGAAAAGATGCGGGAGGTTGGTCGTCCGGCCTGTCGCTAGGGTTATGGGCAATACCAGCCTCGGTAGTGTTAGATACAATAAACTCGATGTCCGGGTTTTCCGCACAGCGTAAATACTCTGCCCAATCTGTATAAAGGTTGATTCCCCGGCTTATCGAACTGATAATCTCTTCCTCGGCTACAGCGTGTCCATTCCGTATGCCCTTAAGGATTAGGGTGTATAGCCCATCTTGTTCGTTAAGTTTTGGTATAAACCCATGAGACAGGGGCTGTACAACCACAACCCGGCCGTTAAAGAGCCCATTCTTATTCATTTGCTGGAACATCCAGTCTACAAAAGCCCGAAGGAAATTTCCTTCTCCGAACTGGATTACTTTCTCTGGCAAATGGGAAGGATAAGTTCCTACCTTCAAACTTTCCGGAAATTCAAAAGCTCCATTAAGTAACTCCTTATTCAATCTACGCAACGTTAATACACCTCCAGTCAATCACACTTTTTCCAGTTTCCGCAATCCGGCAAAAGTGGGGTCATCATAAGGCATCAACTTTCTACCCATTTTTCCAGCCATAAACCATAAATAATACATTTTCACAGAAGGCGGAGCTGCTACAGGGTGATAACCCTTATGGATGTTTACTGTATCAGTATCCCGGATCAAAAAGGCTTCGTTGAGTTCGCGGTCTTCGGTATAAAGAATTTGAATGCCGAAAGCCTCTTCCGG
Organism: Bacillota bacterium; assembly: GCA_021849995.1. Lineage (GTDB taxonomy): Bacteria > Bacillota > Desulfitobacteriia > Desulfitobacteriales > Desulfitobacteriaceae > JAJZSC01. Next base: position 1,649 of record JAJZSC010000245.1, read on the forward strand.
ATAAACCCGGAAATGGTATATTTCTGCCAATTCAGTTTCTTGACCCGGCATATAGCGATCGTGTTTATGGGATGGAAAACTGGACCAGTTCCCCGGAGCGCTATAGGTTTCACCTACTACAATGCGGTCAACCTTACCCTCACCGTTTTCGACAATTATATCGTGCACATCCCTCTTCCAAATCAAATCTCCACGGTAATTTACGACTACCTCCTCCGGCGTTATTACAAAGGAAGCATACTTTTTCTCTGCCTCCACATGACAAAGGGCAGCTTCAAAATCGTCACTAATTGCGAGTATTTTATAATCGCTATCTCTAGGGATATAGACTGTGGTAGCCCGGCCGGAAAACACATCAGCCCTTTGACCTAGATCCTTGAAACCCTGGCCGTCTACACTTACTTCTGCTTTCCCAGATAAAATAACCAGTGCTATTTCATAAATTCCCGACTGTTGAGCATACTCCTCACCGGCTTTTAATTTAAGTAAATCAAAGCTCATAAGGCCTCCGTCAGCTGGCTCAATTACGTGTTGCAACCCGTGATAAGGTTTACCCTTAAAATACAACTGCATATTTTTTAACCTCCAATTAAATTACTTATGGTAAAACTCCAAAGTTTGTTTCTTACTGTTACTCTGCATCGCCAGTTCAATAATGCGGATGTTATTCCTTGCTTCCTCCGGCTTTACCATTAACTCTTCCTTATTTACTATGGCATTGTATATATTTTTGTAATAAGCTGGGTAACAGCCAGGCAGGGTCTCAATTTTTCCCCAAAAGTGCAGTCCGTTAATCACTAAAAAGTACATCTGGGTCCTTGACTACTTCTACCCATGGATAATGTTCTGCAGATTTGTTTCCATGCCGTTCCACAACTTTTGTAAGTCTAAGGTTAGGGAACCCTTTACCCCAAGGTTCGCTTTTCCTCACTCCCACAGGACAGCAAGATCTTTCCAAAATCATATTAAGATGGGTGCTTTTCTTTAGCGTTCCAATATTAGGGGGCGGTCAAATTCCAGGTCTCCAACTTTCACCCTTTGAGAGGGGAAGTTGCCTGTGGAGGTTATAATCTGTAACCCATTGGGAGTTACAAGAACTGTATCTTCAGATTTTGCGCCTTGAATTGTCGGATTCCAAGCAATTGCGTGTCCAGTACTGATGACTAACGGCGTCTGTGCTGTAGCCTTTATTTCTCTAGACTGATACCCAGTTAAACCACCTTGGTGGTGGTACTCCCACTCATTAGGGAAACCGACCCTGGCATAAGCATCTGTTCCTGCCAGAAAAACTTCTCCCAAAGTAGCTCCTGGACGGGATTCTGCCAAAAATGCGGCGTCAACGGTTATAACCGCTTGCTGCTTCGATATTAAATCCGGGGGAATCTTGCCAAAATGAACAGCCCGGGAAACCGATGCTACCAATCCCCATTTTCTAGCGCTTAGAACAAGAAGGGCATAGTGATGAATTACATGATTTGTCGGTAAAGGATGGCGGTAAGCCCTTGCTCTTTTGTCTGCCCCCACTAGACAAACTATTGGCTCCATTCCGCGTTCCATACTGGCACGAGCGAGGCGAGCGGCAACCTGATACTCAGTTTCTCCGGGTTCAAACTCTTTGGCAACAGACGCTACCGCCTCTCCGGCCAGTTTCCCTAGCACAGCATATCTCTCCTGCTCTTCAACCGATAACCTGATGCGCAGTTGCAAAAAATCAGCAGCTAACCGTCTATCATCAGTTACCTTAAGGCCTTCAGAGAGGCTTGCCAGTATCTTTGTCCTTTCTCCTTCTGCATGCCAGGGATATAACCGTAAACAGTCGCAAATCGCTCCTGCCCGCTCTTCACGCCAAAGACGTTCACCCTCAATATTACTGGCTATAAGCTCTACTTGCTCCGGGCCGATCCAAATCGTACCGCTCCCGGACTGGGCAGCCACATTGATGAAAAACCTTCCTCCCGTCAGCCAAGCAAGGTTTTCCTGTAACTCGACCATTACCCCATCATAACCCTGACTCGCTAACATATCCCGTACAAGCTGGATTTTTCTCTTTACTTCAGGTTCCACTAAATTTTGCCACCCTTCCACATTACGTGCTTAACTGAAAATGCCATTGCTTTGGAGACAGGATTCAGGTCACTTAATGCGTTAATAGTTTGGGTAATGTCATAGATACAGCCGGAACGTAGGTGAGTAACATTAGCATTGCAATCATAACTGCTAAGAATGGGAGCATCGCCCGAAAAGCTTTCTCTATACTAAGACCACCAATCGAACAACCGACGAAAATGGCGCTACCCACAGGCGGAGTTAATAGCCCAATACCAAGATTAAGCATTAGCATTACACCGAACTGAATAGGATCCATTCCATACTTCACAGCTATGGGAAGCAAGACAGGCGTGGCAATTAAAATCAGCGGCGCCATGTCCATAATCATCCCCAACAGCAGCAAAATAACATTGATTAAGAAAAGTACCACAATTTTGTTGCTGGATATCCCTGTGATAAAAGTCATTACCATCTCCGGGACGTGCAAATACGCCAAAAACCAAGCAAAAGCTGAAGAAGAAGCAATCAAAAACAATACTACTGCGAGTTTACGAAAAGTCCCAATCAAGATCCTGTGAATATCTTTAGCGCCAATTTCACGAAAAACCAGAGTCACCAGAATCAATGCATACACTACAGCTATGGCTGCAGATTCGTTTGCAGTAAAAATTCCGACTAAAACCCCGGCAACTATAATCAGGGCTGTTGTTAGACCTAAAAGTCCTTCCACAATAACGCGTGTCCACTCCTCACGCGGGATTGAATCACCTTTGGGGTAGCGTCTGCGAACTGCAATAATATAGCTAGCAACCATAAGGGCAAGACCCAAGGCAATACCCGGCGCCAACCCGGCGGCAAACAACCCGGCAACCGACACACCACCCGCTGCCAAGGAATACAAAATAATGTTATGACTTGGCGGGAGCAGTACCCCCTGGATAGAACCCGTACAGGTAACACTTACGGCATAATCGTTGTCATACCCACGCTTACGCATCATTGGGATCATAATACTGCCAATTGAAGAGGCGTCAGCTACCGCTGAGCCGGTAATTCCGCCAAAAAACATGGTAGAGAGCACGTTTACAACAGCAAGACCGCCGCGAAAACGGCCTACCAATAGATTGGAAAGCCGGATTAGGCGCTGCGAAATACCACCTTCACCCATGATTTCACCGGCAAAAATAAACAACGGAATAGCCATCATAGCAAAAGAATTCAAACCATTTAACATCCGCTGACCTACTACTTCCAATGGTACCCCTAAATAAAGTCCGGTGAGTACGGAGGAAACAGCTAAGCTTAAGGCGATTGGAACACGCAACAAAAATAACAGGATAAAGGATCCGAGTAGAATTGCAATGGCAGTTGTCATTGTTTTTCCTCCTCACCGATAAACAACCAAAATAAACCATAAATTACGATTATTAAACCTGTTACGGGTACAACAAGGTATTGAATACCATTGGGAAGTTCAGTTACGGGCAATGTAGAGCTCCATGTCAGGCCAACAAATTTATAACCTTCTACAAAAAGGAATACACCAAAAGCAACAATTAATAAGTCCGATGCGCGGTCCATTACAGAACGCAGCCACTTAGGAAAACGGTCGTATAACATACTGACACTTAGGTGACTTTGTCTGCCAAAACCACAGGCAATACTTAAAAAGCCATATGCTGTCATAAAGAGCAATACAATTTCTTCGGTCCAAGCCGGCGTCTGGTGTAGGACATAACGTCCAAAAACTTGGTATATTACAATCGCCACCATAATCCCTACCATATAGGAACCAACCCATTCCACAAGGGTTTCTATCCCATGCACAATCCGGCGAATCGTTGCTTTAATTCCCGAATCCCTACTTAATTTTGCCTGTTCTGCTGATGTCAACCCCCGCCACCTTCCCTTCTCTACGGCTAAAGTAACTACGTAAAACTGTAGTGTGGGCGACCGGTAGATTTCCGGTCACCCACTTACATTACTTGGTGTT
>JAJZSC010000246.1:0-4414 GCA_021849995.1 Bacillota bacterium
AGATTTCTCGTAAGGACTCGTATCTTATTGGACAGGAATTTAAAAAGCCGGATAACAAAAATTTTGATGCCAATTTACTTGGTATTCCAAGTAAAAAAACTAACTTTTCTGTTGCAGATTTAATTATATTATGAATTTTTAATTAGTTTGTCAAAATACTCTAGACGCGTAATGAAATCTCCTAAGTCTGTAGCTTGAAACAATAGGTCTAAATAGTTTAATGTTCCTTCTTGATACATCCCACGTACACGTTTGCGTAAAGCTTCTTGTCTATTTTCGAGTTCCTTTTGCTTGGCAAGTAATTCCTTTTCGGATGCCTTTAATGCGGCTGTTGCTTTAGTATATTGGAGTTCCTTATTTGTCAAGTAAGCTTTAGCGATATTTATCTGACTAGATATTTCTTTTAACTGTTCTTTCTTTTTTTCTTCAGAGAACTGCAGATTTTTAAGTTTGTTTAAGGCCTTGTCTTGGGCTTGTTCTATCTCGCGTTGTTTTGCGTAAGAATCAGTTAACTCGTCTGCTCTAGTAGGAGTTACAGTAGAAGAAATTAAAACTGTAGTAATTATCACAATAAGCCAAGGTCTAAGCAACAGTCCCACACTCCCAAAATAGATATGATATAATTTGTTTCGACAGTAAAGAGCAATTTCCTTGCTTTGTTTTCTTTTTGACAAAAATGTTAAAAATCTTTCTAGTACCTACCTGAAAACTTAATAATAGAACTAAAAAAACATTAAACCGGGTCGTACCTTAAAAAGGAGCCCGGTTTATTTGTTTGTATATAAGCTAACATTTGTTAAACTCCCGAAAGGACTTCTCTAATCCGTAAAGATAATTTGTCATCCCTTTTGTGTTTGGATTCTGATAACCTCATATTTCACACCTTGTATAAGACAAGGGGGTTAAAGATCCATCAGGAGAAATATCGAACACTTTAAACCCTTTTGTTCCACTGGTCCACTCACGGGAACATTCTGCACAATAGTATCGTTCCTTGCCTATTTTTCCGATCTGACGACCTTCACAAAAAGGACAAAATCGTATAGAAATCACACTCCTAAATTTTAGCTTCAAGGCTTGTCCCAACTTTCTTTATAGTATCTTCTTCAAGAATTTTATTGAGGTTTACCTGATTCGACTTACTGAAGCTCGATATAAAACCTGTTTAAGGACGTCAAGTACTTTGGTTCCATCTTCGGAGTAGGGTACAACAGCCGGACGTTTGTCTTGATAGTTTTAAAAAATATTCCTCTTTAGATAGGAATTAACTTTTGCTTAAATTTTAGTTTAGCAGACACTTGTGAAAAAATTGTTAACAGATATTGAGTAATAGTTAATGTTTTGTAACATTAATGTAACAATTAACGGTTGAAATGTAATAATTAGCTGATTTGGACTTCTTGATAATGAAGGAACAGACTCTTTTCTAACGCAAAAAGTTAAATAAATAAAGCATTTTAATAATTGACAACCAAAATTATTACTAACTATAATTGAATATATGTTCATATTGAAAGAGATGAGTGTGATTGTATGCCTACTAATTTTCATTACGGGGGGCAAGCCGTAATAGAGGGAGTCATGATTCGAGGACCCCAACAAATAGCTGTTGCAGTTCGTAAAAGCAATGGAGAGGTTATACTTGATAAAAGGGTAGTTAAATCACTTTCACAGCGCTATAGTTTTTTAAAATTGCCCATGCTTAGGGGGATATTAGCCCTTATTGAGGCCTTAGTGCTAGGAGTTCAGGTTTTAACTTATTCAGCCAATCAAGCGTGTGATGAAGAGGAAGAAGCACTAAGTTATTGGCAAATTTTTTTAACAGTAGCGATTTCACTTTTATTTGGGGTATTATTATTTATTATCTTACCTGCAGGAGTTGTATATTTTTTAAAAGGGCTCGCTCTTTTTTGGCAGAATCTATTGGAAGGGATACTAAGATTGATGGTCTTTTTAGGATACATTTTAGCAATTTCTAGGATTGATGATATTCAACGAGTTTTTCAATATCACGGTGCTGAGCATAAAGTTATTCACGCATTTGAAGCGGACGAAGAGATTACAGTTGAAAACTGCCGTAAATACTCTACACTTCACCCCCGCTGTGGAACGTCATTCTTATTCATAGTATTATTCTTAAGCTTAGCTATATTTTCTTTTTTAAATACCCCTAATCTATGGTGGCATATTTTCTCCAGAGTCCTGCTTATGCCTTGGGTGGCTGCCATTGGCTACGAGGTAATTAAGTTTTCTGCAAAATATACCCATATGAAGACTGTTAATTGGGCAATTAAACCGGGGTTATGGTTGCAGAAGCTCACGACGAAGGAACCCGATGACCAACAGCTGGAGGTTGCTATTAAAGCTCTTGATGCTGCACGCGCAGTTTAGCTGCATTTCTTCACCAGTATCTAATGAGGTAAAAGTAGAGGAGGAAATCAATTGGAACTTTTTATTGAGACTATAGCTTAAGTTTTTCTTGAATTTAGATAAAAACTTAGGAATTTTTATCTAAATTTATGGCGTTTGGACTTACTAAATTCATTTTGTGATTATATTTGCTGAAACTGGGTGGTTAGTCATAACGCCGTTTCTTCCAAGAGACTCCTTGATAACTTAAATCACATTGTGGCAAGCCCTTTAAGTGTTATGATACTATGTTGTATTTGAGTAAAGCTGCATAGAGCGTACAGCAGAATAATAAATATGATTAAACATTCATATATTCAGATGTAGGAGAATACCTCTATTATATAATTAGTCAAAGTAACTGTGAGGAGGCGAGAAAAAAGCATGTTTAATTGGCTTGGCAAAAAGAGACAGGACTTAGTTAAATTTCAGATTGAAGGAGAGTTTTGCGCGCATTGTGCATCTAAGATGGAAAAGGAATTAAGTAAAGTGGAAGAAATAGGACAAACGAAGATTGATTATGAAACGAGAACAGTCTTCTTACCCGCTGCTATGAGAGATCAGGCACAGGCTATTATTGAGAAGATAGAGCCCGGAGTAATGCTGGTAAGAGTAGATAAATAGGTAGGTATATTTTAGCAATATTGAGATTTACTAGTTAAAGTACAAGGCAAAGGCGGATTGATTATATGCAAACCGCCTTTGCCTTTTGGAAAGTTACATATTGACAGATTTTAAAATTAATCCAAAACGAAATGAACTTGCTTGTTTCAAAATTTTACATAACTAAGTGTATAAATAAAATACCAACGAGAAGTCCAGCAATTATTGACGGGAACAGAAGGATTCGGCGGGTATGATTGATAGCATGACCAAGGATTTCATACCAAGTTACCAGGAATATTGTACCTATAGCCACTCCAAAGAGTAATCCTAACAGTTTCGGGTTGATCATGCCTAGACTCGAACCAATGAAGGAACCTAATCCTGCTGGAATAGCAACGATTCCTGCGGTGACAGGAATAACCATCCAGCTAAGTCCTCCAAGAACTAAAGGGAGAGAGATAGCAAATCCTTCAGGGAAGTTATGTAAAAGCATAGTAATAGCCAGATCCATTCCTATCTTTTCTTCATTGATCAAACCAGATCCCATTGCGAAACCAACAGGAAAATTGTGAATAGCCACTCCGAAAGCGAGTAATATACCTGAGCGTATAAATAATGATCTTCTTGGATTGTCCGTAATAATTACTACCTTGTGAAAGAGGTGTTCGACCCGAAGGATAAGCAGGATACCTAGGAATATCCCAAATCCTGTAGAAGTTAATCCTCCGGCAGCAATGCTTTCCGGTAATAATTCTAATCCTAATAGAGCAAAGATTACTCCTGCTAAACATGCTAACAAGATCCCCATTACTTTTTCACAGTATCTACCAAAACCATAAGCAACCAATCCGCCAATGCCTATCCCGATTCCTCCTACACCCAAGCCCATAACAGCTGCAAGTAACGGACTATCAAACAAGAAGATCTCCCCTTTCCTAAGCTGGTTTGAGATTAAGATATTGAGAATAGACATAAATATAATAGAGCGGTAATGAAAATTACTGAATTGATGGTGTTGTTCCTTAGAAATATATAGGCATTACAAGGAAATTGCAGGCAGATTTAGAGATTGTGACTAACATTTAGAATTTGAATAATTGTTCATATGTAAGATTAACAGAGTTTTTATCTCTCAACAAGTAGTTGCTTGTACTTTTTTAAGAGTTTGGTTTATACGTTAGCTGCGGGAAGAGTGTCGAATAATTTTGCAAGCAATATTTCTATGTAAAAATGGGGGCTGTAACCAACTTGAGACTTTTTTAAGTTGGTGGTGTTCTATCCCAAAAACGAGAGCCTTTCACAAAGTGGAAGGCTCTTTTTATGGTTGAAATGGGGGTGGGGATGATTACCAAGCAAGTTTTGTTACAGCCCCTTATCCTGAATAATGTATTTTATTATT
>JAJZSC010000246.1:4424-5673 GCA_021849995.1 Bacillota bacterium
AGCTTTGATTAGATCTAAAGTTAACGGTAAAGGCACTTAAATAATTAGTAAACTATTAAGGTCATTAATCAGGACTATTACTAAAACTCGATCCAATTTTGCCTTCGGTATATCCAATACGCCATTGACCTAGTGTTGACATTGCAGAATACCATACATGATACTTGTAGGAATCTGTCTCGGTTTCGATTGCAAAAGAACTCCTATAAACATAATTTCCGTCCCAACTAGTTGAATCCCCTTTGTTCAAAATAGGATTCTTAAGAGGCATGGAAATTTTTTTAGGGTCCTTCATAGGTGCTTCAGCATAGAATACAACCATATCTTTTAGACCTTTACCTTTGGGAAATCCAGCTATAAAAAATTCAATTCTTTGTTCTTTATAATTTGGCTTTGCATCTAAATGCCAAGGAATAAAACCACCGTTCCAATCTAACCAAGGATAGGTACAACGTTCTCGTTTAGACCAGTTTACTCCATCGGTAGAAGTATAAATGTGAACTGATGAGGAACCATTAGCTGTCCACATATACCATTCACTTGAGCTTTTTTTCCAAATAGTAGGGGAGAGTGCCAATCCCTCTTTATCAGACCATAATTCTTCTAAGGTTAAAACTTTAGGCTCAATTTTACCGTTTTCAAAAATCCTTGTTCGCCAAATCCTATCATATTGTCCCATTAAAACTTCGCGCCAGTATAAATTTAAAGTATTGGTATCCCTGTCATAAAGAATTGCGGGATCTGAGTTAAAGTTCCGTTTAACTTCTTTAATATCTACAGGGTTTTTAAATCCTGGAGGTACGACCCAAGTCACTCCGTCGCTGCTGCTTAGAATACTTGGATTTTCATATTTATCGTTTGAATAGGGATATGGAGTCATAGCCATCCAATATCTATACCCATGCCACTTATCAATTCCATATTCTAGCTTAAAATCAATGATGCTTGGATGGGTAGCCTGTGCTGAACCTTCATAAGTAGGTGTAAATAGCCGCTGTTTTGCATTTGGAAGCAGACTAGTTGTTAAATTCGTAAATGAACTGTTCTCCGAATTGTTCTCTCTAATCTCTTGCAGATTTTTTTTAATTCTACCTGTTTCGCCACCACCGAGTATAAAGTTTAACTTCTTAGTGTCAATATTCGTTTTAACCGGAGTGTTAGCATTAGTAACTCTACTGGAGGTTTTGTAGCTAACTTTACCAATTGCTTGTTTACTGGTATTTTCGGAAAATATCGATGTGATTAAAAG
>JAJZSC010000247.1 GCA_021849995.1 Bacillota bacterium
GGATTACCCTTGGTGGAATACTCTTTATATTCAGTTGGAAAATTTGAAACACCGTCTGACTGTCCTTTGGACGACAGTACAACACTTGATTGACATGTTTAACACTGAAGAGGACATGGAAATTGACTCTTTTCTGAGTGAACTCTTAAGTTTTGACAGGGAATTAAGCAGCATGTTAGAGGGGGTTACCCTCGTAATGGATATTAAGAATAATAACAGGGTTACCTGGCTGGAACGGTCTGGAACAATTAGCGTGAAGACTTCTCCTGTTGATGTAAAAGAAGTATTGCAGGAAAAGATCTTTTCGAGATTGGATTCAACAATTCTTACATCCGCCACGATGACAGTAGCCAGCTCTTTTAACCATTTTCTGCAACAGGTTGGATTGCCTGCAACTACTCGCTCAATTCAAGTTGAATCTCCGTTCGACTACGATAATCAGATGCAATTTTTCGTTGTAAAAGACCTCCCTATTCAAGCTGAAGAATCTTGTGTACAGCAGATAGCCGAGTTTATTGCTGAAGTGACCACAATCATGGGAGGGAGGACCTTGGTTCTGTTTACCTCGAACAAGTTGTTAAATGAAATATATCAAGAGCTTAATTCAAAAATTAACGATTTTCAGGTTTTAGGACAAGGAATCGATGGTAATCGAAGTGTGGTGCTTGAGCAGTTTTTACGAAATTCGAACAGTGTGTTGCTTGGAGCCAATAGCTTTTGGGAGGGAATTGATATCCAGGGCCAAGCCTTATCTTGTGTAATATTGGTTAAGCTTCCTTTTTGGCCGCCTTCTATGCCATTAATCGAAGCCCGGTCTGAACTGCTGGAATTGCAAGGAATCAACTCGTTTCGAGAATTTTTGTTGCCTGAGGCTGTAATCAGGTTTAAGCAGGGCTTTGGACGTTTAATCAGGTCGAGGGTTGATAAAGGTGTAGTAATTTTACTAGATTCAAGGGTAATAATAAAAAGTTATGGAAAAGTCTTTTTATCCTCTGTTCCAGTTCGGACACATATCAGAGGAGATAGGTCACAGGTGTTAAGAAACTTGAACTCATGGATAGAAAATGAATATAAGCAGAAGGAGCTTTCCTAAAATCCATAAAGATGGTACACTAATGGATATGATAAGGAGGAGGTCAAGGTCTAAGTGAAGCAATATCCCATATCACGTGATGGTTGGTCATATTTAATTGTTTTAGGATTACTAACAGCAATATGCTATTGGATATGGCCTTGGGTGGCAATTTTACCTGGTGCTTTATTTTTTTTCGTTCTCTACTTCTTTAGAAATCCTGAAAGGTCAATACCTGAAGATAAAGGTTTACTTGTTTCACCTGCCGACGGTGTCATTATGGATGTAGAGCGTGTTTTTGAGGAACATTTTCTAAAGGGTGAAAGCATAAGGATACGTATTTTCTTGAATGTATTCAATGTTCATGTCAATAGATCCCCAATGGCTGGTCAGATTGTTTATAGATATTATCGTCCTGGAAAGATGTTGCCGGCCTTTAAGAGTCATGCCTCTGAGATCAATGAGAAGAATTTCATCGGAATCGAACAAGATAATCTCAAAATATTAGTTACTCAAGTAACAGGGTTCATTGCCCGTCGTATTGTATGCTGGGTTGATAATGGGGATGTCTTGGCCAGAGGAGAAAGATTTGGTCTTATAAAATTTGGTTCATGCACTGAGATTTTTCTTCCACCAAATGTAGAAGTCACTGTCAAACCTGGGGAAAAAGTTCGTGGTGGTGAAACGGTTGTAGGGAGAGTGAACATCGAATGAGTGGAAAGGCAATAAATGCTCGAATGATTCCTAGTTTATTTACACTAGCTAATTTGTTTTTTGGTTTTTTGGCATTGGTTATGACTTTGGACAGTCGATTTCAATTGGCAGGGGGTATGATCCTGCTTGCTGTTCTTATGGATAGTATGGATGGGAAAGTCGCGCGAAAATTGTCTGTGAGTTCGGATTTTGGTAAAGAATTAGACTCATTATGTGATGTCGTTTCCTTTGGTGTTGCGCCTGCTGTCCTAACCTATCGGGCTATGTTACAAGAACCTTTGGGTTTATGGGGTTTGGCCATAGCTGCTGCGTTTGCTTTGTGCGGAGCTATACGCTTAGCTCGTTTTAATGTATTGAACATAACTACACACTTTGTAGGAGTACCAATTACATTTGCTGGTGGTTTTATGGCGCTTATAATGTTATTTTCTCAGAACTTGCCATGGATAGTTTTTCCGGTATCGATGGCAGTATTGGCGTTCCTGATGGTTTCGACCTTTAAAGTACCGAAATTAGGGAGTTAAGTTTATAAGTCAAGCAGTGTATGAAGCAGGGAAGAAATGACTCCCTGCTTTTTTATTTCCTTCACCCATTAGCTGGGGTTTGCATATAGTAAGGCGACGGGAACCTTAGTTTTGGGGGGAAAGAAAGATGGATAATCAACAAGTGAATTGGGCTAATGTAGGTTTAAGAATGGTTCAAGGATTAACCACCACTATCGATGCAGTTCGTCAACTCGATGCCCAAGAAGCCTCATTAGTGATGCGTTTGTTAGGTAAGACTTGTACAAAGATGATGAAAGATGGAGTTGGGCACCAATTTGGAATATCCTTAATTGAAACTAGTGCTCAACTAGCCATGAAAGAAACCTTAGTCTTTGAAGATGTTTTAAAATTAATTACTTCGATAATAGGTAGGTTATATTTTACAGCCAGTACTGAGGAAGAGAAGCAATTGGTTGCCCAACTTGAAGAGGCAGTAAATAATTACCAGATAGTCTAGATGTGAATTCTACCGGTCAGTTGAATAAAATGTCGGTGGATATAATTGCAAAGGGGGGTTGAGATATGAAAATATACTATTTTAGACTGCCAGAGTTTATACTTAACATGTTGAGAAAAGTTTTTGGATAATATGTGACATGAAATAAGCAGTTCCCTCCTATAAATAGTATAGAGACAAGCAAGGAGGGAAAATATGCGTCAGAGTAGGTATTTATGGTTGATAGGAATTATTACCCTAAGTATGATTGGAATGATTTGGTGGAAGACTCCTGAAGTTGTGCTCACAACTTTGGCTTCCCCAAATTATTCCGATTCATCGCGGTCAGTAGTTCAAAACTACTGGAACTTGCTGGACAGAAGGCAGATCAGTCAGGCTAGGGAGCTGATTATAAATAATGAGATCACTCCGGCCGGTCGATACGAATTGCTGCTTTGGGAAAATCTAGTTGACAATAACCCGCTTTTAAGTTTACAAAAAGTTGAATTCTTAGATAACAATGATGAAAGACAAGTAGTTGCTAAAGTCATCTGGACATCATCCGGCCAAGAAGTAAAAACTGCTACATACGCATTTGAGGCGAAACAAACTGATAAAGGTTGGAGGATAAAACAAGTACGAAGAATTAACTCCCTTTCTTTAATTGGAGGGTACTGATTATGGGTAACGGGCTTAGGCGCAGTGCTCCCAAAAAGAGATGGCGGGGTTTGTCAGCCAGGTTCATCATTGGTCTGGCTTATTTAGGAATTGGATTAATAATTTATATTATTGCACGCTGATAAGCGTGCTTTTTTGCACCTATCAGAAAGTATAACTTTCGGGTGGCATAAGTGCATCTAGGCAGCCGTCTGTGCTAAGGCTTGACGCCAGCCAAGATTTCTTTACACCTATCAGAAAGTATAACTTTCGGGTGGCATAAGTGCATCTAGGCAGCCGTCTGTGCTAAGGCTTGACGCCAGCCAAGATTTCTTTATTGCAAAAGGCCCGTATATTTTGATTCTTCATAGTTAACACTGACGATATAATAGTGTGGTAAAAAACACATCAAAATGTGCCACATATCACAGCATAAAAGTAATAGTCATTGTAAACTATTTTTCAAGAAGGAGGAATTCAAATGTCAGATAAAAATAAACAGGAGAATCTTGAATACGAGTGCGATCATTGTGGAACGACCAGTGAACTTAAGCCAATCATTACTTATGTTCATCAAGGTGAAGAAAAACATTGCTGTGTACATTGTCTACCGGCACTGATTCATGGATAGGTGAGTGAAAATGAGATTTACGCTTGATATGAAATTGAAAGACATAATGGCAGCCAATCCCAAAACAGTGGAGGCTATGCAGGAGCTTGGACTTCACTGTTTAGGCTGTCCATTCTCAGTAAATGAGACATTGTTGAATGCAGCCCAAATGCATAAACTTAATCCTGACCTCTTGTTAGAGAAGGTCAATGCGGTTGAACAAGGAGAAATGTCTGCCGAGGCAGCTGCAAAGGCTCAGCCGGTTGGGGCAATTCTTCAACAGGATAAAAAGACCTTTGCTATAGCACCCCATATACCAGCCGGGGTAGCTACTCCGGAAATTCTTAGAAAAATTGCAGATGTTGCTGAAAAGTACCAGGCAGCTGCTATAAAAGTTACTTCAGCTCAGCGTATTGCCATTGTGGGATTGCAGCCAGAGGATGTTTCAAAGGCTTGGGGTGATTTGGGAATGGATCCGGGCCATGCTGTTGGGCTCTGTGTCCGAAGTGTTAAGGTGTGCCCCGGTTCGGCCTTCTGTAAGCGTGGGTTGCAAGAAACTTTCGGTATTGGCATGAAACTGGATAAAAAATACCATGGAATGCAGCTTCCTGGAAAGTTTAAAATCGCGGTTGCCGGATGTCCAAATAAGTGTACCGACTCTGCAACCATTGACTTAGGGCTGATGGGAACAAGTAAGGGTTATCACCTTTATGTTGGTGGAAATGGTGGTGTTAAACCACGCATGGCAGATTTGTTGATTGAAAATTTAAATGATGACCAGCTTGAAGTTGCTGTTGATGCAGTAATCGACTATTATAAGAAAAATGCTAAATCAAATGAGAGAATCGGTCGCCTGATAGACAGGGTCGGACTTGACGACTTACGTAAAAATGTTGAATCTGTCATTTAGAATTTAAGACAAATTTAAAGCGGATGGACAAATGTTATTTGTTTCCATCCGCTTTTGTCTACCAAATTCAATTTTAAGAGTGTTTTATTAATTTACATGGATAGCATCGACTGGGCACCCATCGGCTGCTTCTTTAGCACAGTCTTCTAATTCCGACGGAACCGGGTTTACATAAGCAATGGCTAAGCCATCGTCCTCCATCTTAAAGATGTCTCCGCAAATATCTGGACAGGCACCACAACCAATACAGGTATTTTTGTCAACTGCAGCAATCATTTAGAACCCTCCTTTGGCATAACTTAAAAATATTGTCTCCTTTGTTTGAAGGCTGTATGCATTAAATTCTAAAGAAAAATGAGACAAAAACGAATATATTAGTTATGATGTATTGGGGGAGTGTGATAACATTATGGATAATGAACAGAAATATATAATCAAACTAGCTGAAGAAGCAGATTTAAGTAGACTAACTGAAATATATAACTGGGCTGTATTACATTCTGTGGCGACATTTGATCTTACTATTAGGACAGAAGTGGAAGCGAAAAACTGGTTTAAGCTTCACGATGATTTGTTTTATCCCTTATATGTTGTCCAGTTTAACGGGCTCATTGCCGGTTGGGGAAGTATCTCACCTTTTCACCCCCGCCCAGCTTATAGACAATCGGGAGAATTCTCTATTTACTTAGATCCAACTTTTCAATTAAGG
>JAJZSC010000248.1 GCA_021849995.1 Bacillota bacterium
GATTCTGCTATAATATTTGGCAGGACGAAGCGCCGGGTGGATGAACTCTCGGAGGCTCTCGTTAAACGTGGTTATTCAGCAGAAGGGATCCACGGCGATTTGCCCCAAAGCAAAAGAGACACCGTTTTAAGAAAGTTTAGAGAAGGTACTATTGAAGTTCTTGTTGCTACCGATGTTGCTGCCAGGGGGCTGGATATCAGTGGAGTTACCCATGTTTATAACTTCGATCTTCCTCAAGATCCGGAGGGTTATGTTCACAGGATAGGTCGGACAGGGCGTGCCGGTAAAACAGGAGTAGCAATTACTTTTGTCACACCTCGGGAGATGGGCCACCTCAGGCTGATAGAACAGGTCACAAGGCGCAAGATGAACCGCAAGCCCATTCCCACAATGTCAGAGGCCTTTAAGGGGCAGCTGCAAGTTACTGTGGAGAAGCTATTAGCGGTTGTTCAAGAAGAAGATTTTCAACGCTACAAAGTTGTTGCCGAGGAATTATTGGAGGATACTGATTCCGTCACACTTCTATCTGCAGCCTTGAAAATTCTTACAAAGGAGCCAGACCTGGTGGAAGTAGAACTAACAGAAGAGGCGCCACTCAGAGTCAAGAAGCCTCGTCCTGAGACCGGGAATCGTGGCGGTAAAGGACCAAATCGTTATGCTGGAAACAGACCCCGTACGCCAAAAAGCGAGGTAGGGACTGGCGGAGCAAAACCACGTAGAACCAGGCCTACAGATAAGAACAATAAATATCGAGATAGCTAAGAGGAAATTTTATGCATTCTGAGTAAATTTTTGCATATAATGTTTGCTTTTTTATTAGTTATCGTTTATACTGATACAAGCTCGTTCAAATAGTGAAGAAATATCAGACCTTCTCAAATTGCCCGAAACAACTGGGAAGTTTAATGATAGGTCCCTTTAAACGGGCAAAAAATATGCGGAGGTTTTCTAATGTATAACGACAAGGTTTTAAGTTGTAAAGATTGTGGTTCCGAATTCGTTTTCTCTGCTTCTGAGCAAGAATTCTATGCAGAAAAAGGATTCACCAACGAACCTGGAAGATGCCCAGAGTGCCGTGCAGCTAGAAAGGCACAAACTCGTGGTGGCTCTAGAGGGGGAGACTACGGTCGTCCACAACAGCGTCAACTGTACGCAGCTGTTTGTTCATCCTGTGGAGTAGAAACTCAAGTACCTTTCCAACCCACTGGTGACAAGCCTGTATATTGCCGCGACTGCTACCAATCCCGTAGAAGAAGCTGGTAATAAGGTCGAAATCAAGCCTTTCCTGGTTTAAAGACTGGGAAAGGCTTTTTATCTTTCGGAGCTAGGAAGATGGTAATAGTGGTTCCCTTATAGTTCACTACACTATATGCATCCTGTTCAAGACAAAAATAGGAGTTTCTGCATTAGAATCAAAAATGATATAAAAATATTTGAAAAATAATTAGAAAAAAAGTAGACCTCGAACTTTTGCAATGTTAAACTAATTAAGAATGTCGAGTTTTGTAAAAAAGCATAATTAAATGGCAAACTTATCGAAAGATAAGGACGCAAAGCCATGGGTCTTCAGGCTAAAAAGCCTATGATTGCCAGGTTGCAACTTTTTAACAGGTTCATTAAAAAGGTTTTGGCAGTCGGGCTTAGGCTCGACTTTTTTGGCATCTCAGACTTTCGTGAAACTTTGCGTCACCCTGATGAATGAAAGTATAATTTAGATTTTTCTTTAAGGAGGTTGGTATGATGTGATACCTGAATAATTGTCTAAGGAAAAACGACTTAAATGGAGATTTCCACAGTTTCAAAAATAGATAGAAAGTGATGAAAAAGGATGAAGAAGAAACTAATTGGAATTTTATTACTAGCATCATTGATACCTTTAGTATTAGTGTCACTTGGCAGCTATTATTTTTATAGCAATAACCTGAAATCTAACTATAATCACCTGAGTATGACAAATACTAATATTACAGAAGTCCGGACAGACAGCTTTATTAATCTACATATGAATGCCCTTAAGCTTGTTGCTCTTAACAGTAATATAGCTACATATAATTCGGAACTTGTAAAGCCATTACTGGATCAGGTTGTAAAAGCATACCCAGCCATGGATCCGGTGTCCTTAGACAATACTTCTGGCAAGCAGGTTATTAAAAGCGGGAATTCGGCCTTAGTAGACGTAACAGATCGGGTATTTTATCAAGAGGCCATGAAGGGCAAGGAAGAAGTAATTTCTGAAGTACTCGTTAGCAAGATGAATAATCATCCAATTATTGTGTTAGCTACTCCGATTAAACAGAACGATAAAATTGTTGGAGTGTTACAAGGAACCCTCGATTTGGGAGTAATGCAGAACTTTGTAAAAGAACATTCGAAAGAAGGGTATACCACCTTTATCCTTGATAAGGAAGGCAAACTCCTGGCTCATCCCAATGATCAGTTAGCTTTAGAACGAAAAGACTATAAGGAATTTGACTTTGTAAATACTGGACTAAAAGGTAATGATGGTACGGTAGAAATCACAGAAAATGGCGATAGAAAGATAGTTACATATGTCTATGATGAAAAGACTGGCTGGTTAATTTGCACAGAGCAACCCTATTCCATGTTAACAGCCCAAATGAATAAGTTGCTTCTCACTACGAGTATCATAGTATTCCTAACAGCGATACTCTCAGTAATTTTTGGCCTGATAATGACCGGAAGAATTCTTAAGCCTATCTCTGCAATTGTAAAGGTTACCGAGGTAGTTGCCAGTGGCAATTTGAATGTATCTGTAGAGACGAAAACTAACGATGAAGTTGGAGTCCTTTCTAGAAACTTTAATATTATGTTAGAGCATCTGCGCGCTCTAATTGAGAATATCGCCAGGTCTTCTGACCATATAGCATCTGCAACCAAGCAGTTTTTAAGTGGTACTGAGGAAGTAACAGCTGCATCAAATGAAATTACTACTTTAATAACGAGT
This sequence comes from Bacillota bacterium, assembly GCA_021849995.1. Taxonomy (GTDB): domain Bacteria; phylum Bacillota; class Desulfitobacteriia; order Desulfitobacteriales; family Desulfitobacteriaceae; genus JAJZSC01. The sequence continues at coordinate 2,966 of JAJZSC010000248.1, forward strand.
GTTGCTCATGGAGCTGAAAGTCAGGTACAGGCAATTGGTTCGGCTGTTAATTCAGTTGAACAGATATCGGCCAGGATAGACCAAATAGCCATAAATAGTCAGGAAATTGTTAAGGAAGCCCAGAACAGTTCCGCAGTTGCAGGCCAAGGCAGTATAGCAGTAGAGCAAGCGATAGATCGAATGAACCTAATTGAAAAAACTGTTCTTGAGTCTGCCCAGTTGATCCATAAGCTGGGTGAACGCTCTGCAGAAATCGGTCAAATTGTAGATGCCATTTCGAGTATTGCCCAACAAACCAATTTACTAGCTCTAAATGCTGCTATTGAAGCAGCCCGGGCTGGCGAACAAGGAAGGGGCTTTGCAGTAGTAGCAGAAGAGGTTAAGAAACTAGCCGATCAATCCCAGGAATCTGCTAAAAAAATTGCTGACTTAATTTCAGGAGTAAGACTGGAAACAGAACAGGCCGTAAATGCCATGAATGAAGGGACTATCCAAGTTAAACGGGGTACTGAAGCTGTAAGTGAAGTAAGTAATTCCTTAAATCAAATAATATTCGCTACAGAACAGGTTTCTACCAAAGTTACTGAAATTGCATACGGTATAGATGCTATTGCTAATAATAGTAGAGCAATGGTTAGCTCTATTAATCAAGTTGAGAACATATCCAGAAATTTTGCGGAACAAACTCAAGGGATATCAGCATCTACGGAGGAACAAGTTGCCTCTATGGAGGAAATAACTGCTTCAAGTCATGATTTGGAAAGAATGGCACAGGAACTTCAGCAGGTAATAGCTAAGTTTAGGGTATCCTGATATTAAATTTTAGATTAATACCAATAAATCACAAACCTCGCACCACTCAGCAGTGATGCGAGGTTTTACTTTCTACAGTAGACCCCTATGCTGCTCTGCAGCAACAGCAGAGGATGAAAAAGGAGTGGATGTCTCTTTCGGATGGCATAATTGTAACTAAGCTTTCCCTTCGCCAATGGCTTAGGCTAAGCAAGTTTTTCTATAAAAATTTGAAGGATTTAAAACGAAGAACGAAGAATTAACAAGAAAAGAGATTAGTAAGGAATAACTTGCTATTTGTTGGAGATTATTAGTACTTTCACATCTGGTCTGTAACCTAATCTGGTCTAAGACCTAATCGAGTCTGAATCAAAATGCCTCACACAAGGGATCGAATTTCAAACAAGATAACTAGATTACTATTTCAGAAGGGGTAGGGAAATGAGCAAAGAGTACAAAAAACTGGGGACATTTATATTAGCAATTACATTATTAGTTACACTCTCTATCGCAGGCTGTTCAAACCAAGCTGCTCAACAAACAACGGCGAAAAAGATATCTATAGCAGAGCAATATGGCTTGGCTTATGCGCCCCTGCAAATAATTAAAGAAAACAAGCTCTTGGATAAAAACCTACCCGGAATTCAGGTTGAATGGCAACAGTTAAATAACACTGCCGAAATTAGGGAAGCAATGCTTGCCAATAGAGTAGATGCCGGATTTATGGCGATTCCGCCTTTTCTCATTGGCTGGGATAAAGGAATGGAATGGAAAATAGCGAGCGGTCTTTCATCTAGCCCGGTTGGACTTGTGACCCATAAGCAAAACGTTAAGAGTCTGAAGGATTTTACGAGCAGTGACAGAATCGCAGTTCCCCAGCCAGGCAGTGTCCAGCACATACTTCTTGCCATGGCAGCTGAACGTGAATTGGCTGATCCCAAAAAGCTCGATAACCTTTTGGTGACTATGAACCATCCTGACGGTATGAATGCCCTGCTTGCTAAAAAGGATATCTCTGCTCACTTTACAGCCATGCCTTATTTGTTTAAGGAACTGGAAAACAAGGATATGCATCAAATAATAAGTGGGCGCGAGGCTTTTGGGTCTGATTTTTCCTTTATCGTAGGGGTAACTACCAAAAGATTGCACGATAATAACCCTGAAGTTTATCAAGCTTTTGTGGCGTCCATAAAAGAAGCTGTAGACTTTATTAAGAATAATCCGGAAAAATCAGCCGAAATTCTGGCCAAGGATTATAAGATGTCCAAGGAAGAAGTGCTGAAATATCTGACCTGGGGGCAAACAGAGTATACCACTACAGTTAAGGGAATCTCCAAGTTTTCCTCTTTCATGGCCAAAACGGGTTATATCTCAAAACCAGTTAATCAAGCAAAAGACGTTCTGTGGGAAGATGTCAAATATGAAGAATAGTTGGTTTTACAATAGACATTTTCAGAGATTGTTTTGGGTTGCCTTCTTTTTAGGAATTTGGGAAATCCTCGCCCGAAGTGAAAACTATTCTCCTTTAATATTTCCTCCCCTTAGAGAGATTTTAAAAGCACTTTACAGCTCAGTACTAGAGGGGGCTCTGATCCAGCAATCTATTTATACACTCGAACTTATCTTTTACGGGTTTGTAATTGCCCTGAGCTTTGCAATAGTCCTGTCCGTGCTAGCATTTGGCTCAAGGCTTTTTGAAGGCTTGGTGGATACCCTCCTTGCAGTGGCTCATCCGCTCCCAGGGCTGGCCTTGCTTCCTCTGGTAATCCTCTGGCTGGGTACGGGAGCCAAATCTATTGTTTTCATCATAGTTCACTCTGTACTATGGCCGCTCCTGCTTAATCTTCTGATTGGCTTTAAGGCGATTCCAAAGGTTTATAAGCAA
>JAJZSC010000249.1 GCA_021849995.1 Bacillota bacterium
TTCATTATACATTGTCAAGGCCATCTTTCAGGGGGACATTTCTGGAAATATCCCCCTGATTTTAGCTGTTTTGTGCAAGTAGAAGCTGAATTCCGGTTGCCAAAGTAAACAGGTTAAAGGCTATTTCAGTGGCGATCAACAAACGGGGCGTAATATCTGTCGGCAAGATATCGCCTAAGTCAGCAGTAGCAATCGTCGTAATGCTCAAATATAAAAATGAAAGAAATTGAATTCCTAAGTTATCTCCCACATTCCCTGTAAAACTGGAAGGGAAAAATCTATAGAGGAGTAGATACTCTGACCCGAAAAGAAAGATAATTGCGAGAATTCCCCCACCGATGGGAAAGAGTAAATGGTTGTAGGGAGCTTTGGATTCTTTTATGACTTCAGATATTGCTAAGGAAACTGCGACCGTCGCACCGATAGCATACCCGACGAGCGAAAATTTAAAGAGGGTTCCTCCAAATTGTTTAACTAGATTATCTTTGCTCGAGAAAAGGCTTAAAAAAAGAGCCCCAGCAGTCCCGAAAAGAGCAGGCGATAGTAATTCCCAGTAGCCAAGAGAAAACTTGGGAACTGAAGGAAGAAGAGGTAAACAGGCTGTAGAACAACTATGCTTGTTTGGAAGTGAAGGTTTATACCCCCGTAAGTTGTTAGGCGCTAGTGGATAAGGGCTAAAATAGGGAGGATAAGGGGGAGATTTTGTCTTGGATTGCACGTCTGATTCGCCGCCTTTCCCAAAGTTATATTCCATCATATTCCACGCGTCGGAATTGGGTTAAAGTGGAGTAAGAGTCAATGGGTATTTTTTGAGAAAAAGAAGGATTATTGGTAATTAAAAAGGAATATATATAAGTTTCATCATATAAGTTTAATCATAATTTTGGACAGGAGTGGACAATGGAAACAATCAAAACAAATAATAAATTTATTATAAAAGAGACTCAGAAGGAATTCTTTAAGAATAAATTGTTTTCGAATTATTCTCGCCTGAGAATTTTATCAATGGTCTTGCTTTTTATAGATCTATTTTTGCTTTTTACGGATTACCGTAATTATCGCCAGGGTCTTTGGAGCAGTACTCCTGGGTATGAATGGCTTTTTTACTCTCATATTGCATTTGGGCTTGGGATGACAGTAATCACAATATTATATTGGCACACAAACCTTAAGTCAGTCGAGGATGTAACATGGGTGCATAATGTATACGAGATTTGTTTTGCGATATTTCTCTTAGTTATTTGTGCAGTTATCACGGGATGGATTGATCAAAAGATTCATGGACAACTGACAGTTTATATTAGTGGATGCTTTGTAATAGCTCTCTTTTTTCATTTGGGCCCGATGGAGAGCTTTTGTGCTTATTTTTTGTCCTACATTATTGTTATTCTTGGAATAGCGCAAAATCAGCCTGATGTTTTAGTATTAAATGGGCATTACATTAATACTTTTTTGGTGATATTTGTTTCTTGGGTTTTGTCCATAACCCTTTATAATTCTAAATTCCGGGATTTTTTGCATCAAAAAGACCTTGAGCGGCTAGTGAAAGAACGCACAAAGGAATTGGAAGAAATTAATCATCAGCTCATGCGAGAAGTAGGTGAACGCAAACAAATAGAAAAAAAGATCTTTCGGTTGGCATCTATTGTTGAGTCAACAGAAGATGGCATTATAGGGATGACTTTAGAAGGTATTATCATTGATTGGAACAGAGGGGCAGAGTGTATTTACGGATACTCGGAGGAAGAGATGGTTGGCTTGTCAGTTAGAAAGTTGTTCCCTGTGGACAAAGAGTTTGAGCTGGATGATATCATGTTAACCATCTCCCAAGGGATGTCTGTCTCACATTATGAGACTACTCGTCAAAGAAAAGATGGACGGATTATTGAAGTTTATCTGACTGTATCTCCGATTAAGAATCACAATGAAACGATTATTGGAGCATCAACCATTGTCAGGGATGTTACAGCTCAGAAGAAGATAGAGAAGGAAATGGCACGGATGGATCAGATGAACTTGGTCGGTGAAATGGCGGCAAGTATCGGTCACGAAGTAAGAAACCCGATGACAACCGTTAGAGGATTTCTACAGTTACTTGGTGAGAATACTAATTCTGCTAAATACAGCGGCTATATTCCGCTTATGATTAGCGAACTTGATCGCGCAAATCATATTATTACGGAATTCCTCTCCATAAGCCGTACGAAAGTAACTGAGGCTGCCAGACATAATCTGAATGATATTATTAATAGCATCCTACCTCTTGTTCAGGTGGATGCTATTCGGAGTGACAAGTGCGTAACGACTCAACTGGATGTAGTCCCCGATCTGATTTTAGATGATAAAGAAATGCGTCAGATGATTCTTAATTTGGCCCGAAATGGATTTGAAGCAATGTCTAAAGGCGGTTGCCTAACCATAAGAACACACTTTGAGGACGAAAAAGTAATTCTAGTCATTCAAGATGAAGGGACGGGTATTAAACCAGAAATAATAGATCGGCTGGGCACTCCTTTTCTTACGACTAAAGAGACTGGTACGGGGTTAGGATTGGCAGTCTGTTACGGAATTGTTGCACGGCATAATGCAACAATTTCGATCCAATCCAGCCCTATGGGATCAACATTCTTCGTTAAGTTCAAAGTTCCTTTATCTATCAGCTATGCATAGTTAAAGGACTCAATAAAAGCTTGAACAATAGAAGGATCGAATTGGTGACCCTTTCCTATCGCTAATTCTTCTAATGCATAGTCGATGGTTCGGCTTGGCCGATAGGAACGATGAGAGGTTATCGCATCAACAGCATCGGCAATCGTAATAATTCTTGCTAAAAAGGGTATTTCCTCTCCCTTCAATCCATCCGGATAACCTGTTCCGTCAAAATGTTCATGGTGATGGCGAATAAGAGGCAGGAAATCACGAGCAAAACTGAGTGTAGAACAAATGTTTTCTCCCATTTCAGGATGCGAGCGCATGACTTCCCATTCTTTCTCGTTAAGTTTGCCGGATTTATTTAAGATTGCATCAGGTATTCCGATTTTTCCAATATCATGTAATTGTGCTGCTCGCCAAACGGTTTGTTGTTCATTGACTGAAAGTCCAAGGGTTTGTGCCAGCTGGAGGGCATAGTTTGCAACACGCTCAGAATGGCCTCGCGTATAAGTATCCTTAGATTCCAAGGCCGAAGCCAGGGTGAAAATTACATTTTGAGATTCGTCTAAGGCCTGTAGAGATTCTTCAAGACGGTTGTTGATCTCGATGAGGTCGTTATTATAATCTTCGACCTCTTTGTTTTTTTGCTGGATCGTTTTTTGACTGATAAAGTCTTGAACCTTCATGTTATATAGAGTAAACGATAGAAACCAAGCAAAAACGATTAAAAGTATGCTATTGAGATAATTTCCTTTAAGCACGTCCAAATCCGATTGTAAGAACGTTATTCCAATCATAAATAAGATCCAAGAAGAAGCATAAATAGTTATACTGATAATCGGTTTTAGGTAGTTGTTGACCGCAATAAGAATAGATCCAAGCATAAATGCGGTGATTTGATTGTGGAGGAGCTGATCATTTATGGATATACAGGAACTAAAAAGTATAATAAAACAAGAAAATAAGGTGCCCAATGAAGCATGCCAACGAGTTAATTGTTGGTCTTCTGACTTGAGTCTATGTATCCATGATAATAGAAGAAACACCGAGGAAAAAAGCCCTAAAACAACATGAATATAGAATAAAATCAAATAGCCTGAGAGTGTATCCCAATGCCAGAGACCTTCCTGATAATTCACTAGATCAGAAAAAATAAAGAAAATATTAAGTAAGAAAAGAACCATGGCAAGGTTACGCGAGCGTAAAAAGTTCAAACGCACTATTTCATTCGCGAATTCCTGTTCGTATTTATTAGGGAGTTTTAGAAGAGGAGAAGGCATCGGCAAAAAAAGCCACCTTTCAAATATTAAAAATAAAAACATATTAATATTTCGACATAATCAATCACATTCCTTCACAAACTTCGTAATAGTTTTAAAAATTGGGTACCTTCTTATCAAGCAAATAATAAAAGTTTTTTTCCTGGGTACTTGTGCATAGATGGAAAATTATAAAATGTGATTATAGGAGGATGGAAATGATGGAGCCAGTGTTATACCCTCTGACCTTCCCGCAACAATCCATTTGGGATATCGAAACATTCTATAAAAACACAAGCTATGCTAATTTAGTAGGTGGAGTAACAGTCCGAGAAAATATTAATTTTCAAGTGTTTGAAAAAGCGGTCAACATAATCATTCAAAAACATGAAGCCATTCGTTTGAAATTTATTATGATTGACGGAGAACCTCATCAATATATATCCGAGTACAAGGAATACCAAGTCAATATTTTAGATTTTAGCAATTTAGTCGGATTAGAGGATTTTAAAGATTGGGAGAATCAACAAACAAGGGTGCCTTTTCGGGTCTTAGAAGATGACTTGTTTTATATTGCTTTCGTTAAACTAAGTAAATCCAAAGTAGTTCTATATTTTAAATTTCACCATCTTATTGCTGATTTGTGGAGTCATACGATGATTATCAGGGAAGTACTAAATACTTACAAGGATTTAATAAACAATGAACCCCTTTCGATTGAACAAAAACCTTCTTACATAGAATATATTTTAGAGGAAACTAATTATGGTAATTCCCCTAAACATAAGGAACGAAAAATCTTTTGGCAACAATTATTTGAGACAATTCCCGAGTTCACTTTATTGAATAGAAGAACTCAAAGGAAGAGGGACAGCAGGGCTAAAAGAAGGACTAAGATTATGCCCCGTGAACTCAGCGAAGAGGTTAACCTTTTCTCAGCAAAACATAATGTTTCAGGTTTTGTGATTTTCTTCGCAGTTTTTGCCTTATGCCTATCTAAAATAACGTCTAAACACGACCTGGTGATTGGGACTCCGGTACTTAACAGAGCAAATCATCAACAGAGAAATATGGCGGGAATGTTTATCAGTAATATACCCGTTCGATTAACTCTCGATCTCCAAGAGGATTTCCTAACCTACCTTGATCGCTTCTCCAAGAGATGGAAGCGATTATTAAAAAACCAACGCTACCCATATAAAGAAATACTGAAAGATATTCGGGCCACCCATGGGTATTCGGGACCATTAAACGACGTTGCTTTTTCATATCACATTTCCAAATTAGATGTTAAAAATATGGATTTAGAAACCTTTTGGGGTTTTAATGGTAATGAAATTAACACGCTGTCTCTTAGTATGGGTGACTGGAAAGATGATGGAATGTTAAGGCTTGATTATGATTATTTAGTTGAAGCTTTAAGTGATGAAGAAGTTGAAGAAATTCATCGTTACCTTATAAATCTTTTAAAAGACGCAATTTCAGAGCCTTCCAAAGCCTTGTCCCAAATCTCTCTGTTGACAACACAAGATAAATACAAACTTGTCCATGAACTTAACCCTACGAAGCTAGATTATCCAAAAGGAAAATTATTTCATCAGTTGTTTGAAGAACAGGTGATGAAAACACCAGAGCATATTGCGTTAATTGTTAATGATAACAGGCTTACATATCGAGAATTAAATGAACGTGCCAATCAACTAGCCAGGAGATCGGAA
>JAJZSC010000250.1 GCA_021849995.1 Bacillota bacterium
TGGTGGCCGAGAGGGAGGACATGGGCCGCAGCCTGAAGGCGCAGATGAAGTACGCCGGAAAATTTGATACCGGCTATACTGTTATCATCGGTGACGAGGAGTTAAGCCGCGGCGTGGCCGTGCTTAGGGACATGGCTGCCGGCACACAGGAGGAAGTCGCGCTGGATAAACTGTGCGAAAAGATACTGACGAAGAAACAGGAGGAGAAGAAGTAATGGCTGAATCCATGCAGGGCTTGAAAAGGACCCACCAGTGCGGGCATCTGACCCCTGCCGAGGTGGGGCAGGAAGTAAATTTGATGGGTTGGGTAAACACCCGCAGGGAAATGGTTCACAGGCTCAGCAACGGTCGCATTGGATATATTCATGTACCCAATACTGCACAAGATTTTTTCCCAAAACTAAGAGAATCTGATAAAGGGAGTTTTTACGTGCAAATAGAGGGATCGCGGTGTAGGAGCGAGGATCTGGTAAGAACCGGATACCCCCTCCCTTTGAAAAAGGCCCCGGCGTGATCCAAAACACCGGGGCTGAAAGTGAGGAAACAAATATCTTAAAACCAAAGGGCGAAATGTTAAAACTCCCTTTAGGTTCAAGCGAAGTTAATTATTTTCTGTCCTCAAGCGTTACACACCAGGAGAGAGGATTACCATTCTTAGGAATGATAGGTCCGTCCCATGTACCCATACCATCAACCCGTAGAATCGTTCTGTAGTCAGTCTCATCTTCAGTCCATCCAGGAGCATTACTCTTATCAAGTAACACTTCTTTTCTTAACCCAATAGCATACTGTGACCAATCTACAAGAGATATATCGCCCTTAGTCCCCACGGAGGGAACCTTCTCTGTGAAGATCACGGGACGACTTAAGATTTTAAAGACTCCATTAGATTCACTCATAACTGGGACGGCAGAACCACCGGTTCCAACTGCAAGCGATAAGGTTAGGAGCCAAGGAATTGCCGTTAAGTTAACAACCCACACCGAGTTTGAAAGACATTGTGGGGCAATCCTAGCGAACATCTTCACGAGATTATCATATAAGATTGTACCAGCTGCTTGTCCTGCTTCCTTTGATACTGTGACTAAGGCCGGATCGTTCAACATTCCTAAAGGCTTACCTACTCCATTACCCGTGAAGAAAGCAACGTCCATATCAAAACCAATTGTGTTAAACATGGCCGATCCTAACTGTGATTCAAAGGAAAGACCGTCATCAAGCAGTTCATTCGATACTGAGGTGAATATGGCAAGTTTTTTAGCTTTAAGGGTAATGGTTCTTAACTTACCTTTTTGCCTTTCCCCTTTCCCTGCTTCAGCCATCCAAACGCCATTGAGGCCTCCGTAAAGTCCTGAACTATGGTTTTTAGCATCCCATCCAGGGATTTTCTTTGTATCCGTTTTCATAGGCCAAACTTGTGCGCGTGGTCTAACAATTTCTGATTCTAAAGAGTTATCTAACAACCAGGCTGTAAATTCTTCCGGTACACTGAATCCACCTTCAGATGGAATACCTTCAGTCATTGAGTTTTTTATTGGACTTCCCAGCCTGTTATCAAACCGACCTGAGTGTACCGTCTTGAGAAAGTCGTTGAAGTTAGTGAATCCACCCTTTGAGAGATTGTTATTGTGAAACATATTCTTAAACAGCTTGGATTCAGGGGTTAGACACGCTTTGGTGCTATCATCAGCCGCGCTATCTCCGTATGAGGAATACATTGGTGAATTTACTGGAGTCTTTTTCTCCATTTCAATGGCTGCTCGTAATCCGTCAATACCGGATATGCGATCACTGAGAAAACTGTAATCTTCATCCGGTGCAACAACTTTGGCAATGTTTTTGATTGCGATTGTTGAATCGTTGATTTTGAAAGTGAGTCCTAACCAATCCATTTCCTTTGTTCCGTTCTTTACGTCTTTGAAGTCTCCGTTTTCATCCGTGTTTTCTTCAAACACCTTAACGGCTGTTGCCATATATTTATCACGTTTATTAAGCATATTTGTTAGATCTTCTTTGGTATAACTCATTAAAAACATCTCTCTTTCTGTAGTTTTTTTGGGTAAAAACTATCTATTTTAATCAGTTTTTGCGTGTTTTGTGATCCATCTGGACCTAAACTTCAGCCCTACATCTGTTAGGCTTACGCTCCTTTGAACTTTTCCGTGGACATCTGTACCACGGAAAAGTAATAAGGAAAAAATATTTTTAACTCTACATTTTCTTAATTAATCTTGCTAATGATGCTTTCAAAAGAGCTACGTTAAAAGCATTAATTACCTCAGAAATATTTTCTTTTCCAGTAATCTTATATTCTTCCATAAGGTCACCTAGCTTAACACTTAAATCGGCAATATCGCTACCAGTAATCCCTTCGACAGATATTTTTGATACTATTGCTGTTCCGTCGATTTTTGATCTATAATCATCAATATATTTTTCCAGTGCATACCGGGCTACGCTTGAAGCCGTAACATTAGCCTCTGGAGTGTCTGCCTGAATTTCCTTAACAATGTCCTCCAAGGTCTGCACTTGCTCATCAGTCATACGAGCTTTGAAAAAGTTGTCCTTACCCATCTGATTAACCCCCTATACTTATTTGTATCTAAGTGTACCACACTGTGGCACATTACGCAACAATAAAAGTGCACCTTTTTGTGAGGTGTTTAGAATACTTCCGATATTGAATCCGCAAGTAAAAGGGGATTTTCCATTTCGATTCTTTAGACTAACGAGTTCGATCTGACGCAGATCGTAAAAACCTTGAACTTCTCAAGCTTTCTTGCCATTTCTAATTTTTAATCCCGTTATATCGCGGGCATTCCGTACAATTCTCAGACTGTTCATATTTCCCACGTTTCCACACTACGTGCATGCAAAAACAATCTGAGAGAGAACACAAAATTCTAGGTGTGATACGGTTTTTACTCTCTATATAGGCCCTAGTACAAATTAGCATTATAATCCTCCTTCTTCCAGTAATCCGGCCCATTCAGTAGACTGAGTTTCTCATTGCTCATACTTACCATACACCCCCGGAAGCGTTAGAATACTCTTAAGGAATAACCGTCCGGGAAACTCGTCTGTGCAACCAGGCGAGTTTATTTTTTTACAATCCTGTGATCAGGGGTATTCAGCCGGATCCCACGGCACATTTCATGCAATCGACTTACTAAGCTCTCTGCAATGTCACAGTTTTTGTCAATAGTAAGCTTGTCTATCAGAGTTTCAATATTATAGTTTGTCGTAATGACAATTGGGAGGTTATTTTCATATCGTGAATTCACGATACTAAACAATTTTTCAAGCGACCACTCAGAAACACGTTCCTTGCCCAGATCATCTATTATCAATAGGTCCACTGTGCTATATGCTTCGAGTATTTCTAGTTCGTCTTCCTGTTGCCAGCTCTCGCTATATGTTTGCCTGATTTTGCCTAATAAGCTTATCAGTGTGCCAAAAATCACAGGAATTCCCTTGTTTATTAAATCAATTGCCAAGGCAGCGGCTAGATGAGTTTTGCCAGTTCCGTAAGATCCGCTTAACATAAATCCAAGTCCTAGGTCTGCATGTTTCTTAAAGTTATCGGAGTATCTTTTGACAGTTTCAAAAGCTTTTGCATTTTGACTATCGACTTTGAAATTTTCGAAACTTCGCGTTTTGAAACGTGCTCCCATTTTTGATTTATCAAAAAGCTTTTCTGCTTTTTCCCTGCGTTCATTCTGCTCCTTTAATTTGAGCGTGTCTGATTCTGTCTTAGCCTTAACTTTGTCAACCTCTTCCCAATATCCAGCCGACTGTTCACAGTCGCATCTTTCAGGCTCACCTTTCCACTGAAAAATAACTTTGGAGAATAGGGACCTAGCGCCCAAGTGAAATAATTCTTTGTGACAAAATTGGCAATTACTTGGTTTGGGAAGTTCTGCTTCAACCAAGAATCCATATTGCTTAATTTCACTAGGTGTTAAGAAAGGCGGGATCTCGTTCATTTCCTCAGTTGTTAGCTTAATTCTAGAAACCTTGGTCGAAGAAGGCTTTATCTGCTTCGCTGACGAGCTCCCAGGGCTTTCGCTTCGGCTGAGTATTTCCCCCACTGATACTATGTTCCCCATTGTGATCCTCCTTTTCCTGATAGTTTGAATCCAGGTAGTCTACATATCCGCTGTTAAAGAATGTGCTGCCGTTTTGGATGTACTTTCTATCCACTCCCTCCTTGGCCTTTTTGTATCTCTCAATTGTTCTGGTAAGTTCCTCAATACCGATCTTGGCCAGCTTCTCTTTTTGGGTCTTACTGACTTGACCCTTGCCTTCCTTTTTGGGATATAGCTTCCAAAGAGTTTCAAAAACGACATTAGTATTTTCTTTAAAGTTTTCTTTATTATTTTCTTTAATATTTTTAGTTTCTTGGTGGAACTGTAGTTCATCTCCCAGTAGAACTGTACTTCCACTCCCAGTAGAACTGTGGTTCACCTCTGAGCAGAACTGTACTTCTACTGTGGAACTAGGGTTCACCAGTAGAACTGTACTTCCGCTGTCCCACTCACTGACATTCTTGTTCAAGGAAATAATTTTCGGTTTAGTCCAAGTTGATTCTTTAATCACTTCCACGACATTAAGAGCCACAAGTTTTTTCAGTTCACTCGAGATATGTCGTTTACTTATGCCTGTTGCTTTGGCAAGGAAGCTTTCAGAAATCCCGTGTTCATCTCGACCAAATCCAAAGGTGTATCTGCAAACAACAACAATTATTTTAATTTGCGTAGCAGTGAACGGGAGAATTGCTATCCGCTCCAATATGTCATTGTTTATCTTGGTATAACCTATTTGGTCGGACATAAGATCACCTGCTTCTCTTGTCGGAATTGAATTTTTTCACGATAAGGGGCCATCTCATCGTTGCCTAAATAGCGTTAAGAGGCATAACCGCTATCGTAATAATAAAATAGAAATTCGGATCGCTACAGCAATACATTGGATAGAGAGCTCCTTTAAAATTCCACTCATCTTCCCTAACTTCTAACTTTGGAAAAATTCCTTTAAGTATTGTTAGAACGCGATCAGCAGCGCTGGGACCTATTGACCTAATGACGATTTCAGTAAAAGGATTAGCACTGTTGAAATGGACGGAGTCGATATCTGGGCAACTAGTGAGCAGTGCCAATTCCCCGAACTGATCCGCTGAGATACTTACTTTCTTTCCATTATGAAAATGCCACGATCCATCCTCAAGGATGAGAAAACTAACTAGGTTACCATCATTATCCTTACAGTCAAGACAAAGGCCCTCATCATCGCCTCTACCAGCATCAGAAACTGTTGTTATCGTACAACCAGTTAAAGCCTGTAACTCTTGAGCACTATGAACTTCACTCATTACAATTTTCTTATCCATCTCTTAATATCCCCTTTAAATTAAACTTGGTAGTCACCTGTGCCCAGCAGATCACGGTCTAGCTTCTTTTTTCCTAAAAGAAAAACTGCCTAACAAACAGCAGTCATCTTTGAGTTCTTAATTAATTTTTTAACGGCTTGTTTAGGGGTTGGATCTGTTATTCCAAACTCGTTTTTTGAATCAAGTAAAGATTCTTTTCGCCTATTAACCCGTTGTTTTTAGATCG